>NZ_JBSHJY010000009.1:0-91850 GCF_053619715.1 Agromyces sp. NPDC055520
CCTCGTGCTCACCGCAGCACGAGGCATCCGCTCGCCCGTGAATCAGGCGCTCGGCGACTGCTCGCGCGCCCGCAGGTCTTTGCGCAGGATCTTGCCGGCGCTCGACTTCGGGATCGCCTCGATGAACTCGACGACGCGCACCTTCTCGTGCGGCGCGACGTGTGCGGTGACGTGGGCCATGACGACGTCGGCGTCGAGCTCGGCGCCCTGCACCACGACGACGAAGGCCTTCGGCACCTCTTGGCCATCGGCGTCGAGCACGCCGATGACGGCGGCGTCGGCGACCGACGGGTGGCCGAGCAGCACGGCCTCGAGCACGGCCGGCGCCACCTGGTAGCCCTTGTACTTGATCAGCTCCTTCAACCGGTCGACGATGCGGTAGACGCCGTCGGCGGTCACGGTGGCGATGTCGCCGGTGTGCAGCCAGCCGTCGTCGTCGAGCATCGCGGCGGTCGCCTCGGCGTTGCCGAGGTAGCCGTGCATCACCTGCGGGCCGCGGATCAGCAGCTCGCCGGGCTCGCTCGCCGTGCCGTCGGTCGGCACCTCGACGTCGACGCCCGTCTCGACGTCGATGATGCGGGCCTCGGTGTTCGGCAGCAGGAACCCGATCGACGAGCGATCGATGTCGGTGCGGTCGACGGGGATCACATGCGTGACCGGGCTCGTCTCGGTCATGCCGTAGCCCTGGCAGACGGTGCACCGGAGCCGGGTCGCGACGAGCTCGGCGAGCGCGCCGTCGAGCGGCGCCGCACCCGAGAAGACGACCTTGACGCTCGAGAGGTCGTACTGGTCGACGAGCGGATGCTTCGCAAGCGCCACCGCGATCGGCGGGGCGATGAACAACCACGTCGTGCGGTGCTCGGCGATGATGCGCAGGAACTCGACGAGGTCGAATCTCGGCATCGTCACGAGCGAGGCCCGGCACTTGAGCGCGTAGTTCAAGAGCACCGTCAGGCCGTAGATGTGGAAGAACGGCAGCACTGCGAGCACGCGGTCGTCGGCCTCGAGACCGATGACGGCACGCGACTGCTCGACGTTCGCGATCAGGTTCGCGTGCGTGAGCATGACGCCCTTCGGGCGACCGGTGGTGCCCGAGGAGTACGGCAGCGCGGCGAGGTGCGTCGCCGGGTCGAACGAGACCTCGGGCGCCGGATGCCCCTCGCCGAGAAGGTCGCGAAGCGACGGGTGGCCCTCGGCGCCGTCGAGCACCACGAGATGGTCGTCGGCGATGCCGAGGCGTTCCGCCGCCGCCTTCGCCCCCGGGAGGAGTGGAGACACCGTGAAGAACCAGGACGCACCGGCATCCGTCAACTGATCGGCGATCTCGCCGGGCGTGTACAGCGAGTTGACCGTGGTGGCCGTGGCGCCCGCGCGCAGGATGCCGTGGAAGACCGTCGCGAACGCCGGCACATTGGGGCAGAGCAGGGCGACCACGTCGCCGACGCCCACGCCGCGCGCGGCGAGTGCACCGGCGAGCAGTCCGATCTGGCCGACGAGCTGCCGGTAGCTCGTCTCGGCGCCCGACATGCCGTCGATGAGGGCGACGCGGTCGAGTTCGGCGTCGCTGAGATCCCCGAAGAGGAACTCGTAGATCGACGCGTCGGGAACGGTGAGGTCGGGGTACGGGCTCCTGGCCATGCTGAGATCTCCTTCGATCTGCGGGTGCAAGCCATCATGCGGCATTCGCGCGGCTGGGGGAAGGGGGCGTGCCCGCTCGACGGGGCGAGCCGTCGGTCCGGAGTGATCCCGAACTCAGTCGGCCGGGCCGGTCGATTCGCGCACGACGAGTTCGGGCTGGAACACGACGCGCTCCGCCGCGGACTCGCCGCCGGACTCCTTCAGCATGAGATCGACCGCGGTGTAGCCGATGAGGGCCGCCGGCTGCCGGATCGACGAGAGCGGCACGACCGCTGCCGAGGCGAAGTCGATGTCGTCGTAGCCGATGAGCGCGATCTCGCCGGGCACGTCGATGCCGCCCTGCATCATGAGCGCCTGCAGCGCGCCCATGGCGAGCAGGTCGTTGGCGGCGAAGATCGCATCCGGGCGATCGGATGCCGCGCGCTCGCGGATGCCCTCGGCCGCGGCCCTGCCCGCGAGCACGGTGAGCGACTCGGTCGCGACGATCTCGAGGGCCGCGCCCGGCGATTCCGCGACGGCGCGGCGCGCGCCTGCGAGACGATCGGCGACCTGGCGGATTCCCGTGGGCCCGCCGACGAAGGCGATGCGCCTGCGGCCGGTCTCGATGAGGTGGTGCACGGCGAGGTAGCCGCCGACCACGTCGTCGACGGCGACGGAGGAGAAGCTCTGATCGGGCACCTCGCGGTCGACGAGCACGACCGTCGTGCCGCGATCGCGCAGGCGCTGCAGGCGCGGCAGGTCGTCGGCGAGCGGTGAGATGAGCACCCCCGCGACGCGCTGCTCCTCGAACAGGTCGAGGTAGGCGCGTTCGCGCTCGGTGTTCTCGTCGCTGTTGCCGAGCAGGATCGTCATGCCCGCTTCGGCGGCACGGTCTTCGGCGCCGCGGGCGACGTCGGTGAAGAACGGGTTGCGCACGTCGAGCACGACGAGGCCGATCGAGCGGCTGTGGCCGGCGCGCAGCTGCCGGGCGGCGTCGTTGCGGATGAAGCCGAGCGCTTCGATGGCGGCCGTGACGCGGGCGACCGTGGCCGGCGCCACCTTGTCGGGGCGGTTCAGCACGTTCGAGACGGTGCCCACCGAAACCGATGCCGCCGCCGCGACGTCGCGGACGCTGACCGCCATCGCCCCTGCCTCTCCACGCTCGTCGGCGAACTCTGCAGTGAAACGTACCACCGGCACGATTCCGTGACTTGACATCGCTCCGCGCCCGCCGTAAATTGCTCTCGTTCACCTGAATTAAAACGATTCAACCACGCGGGGCCCGATCCCGCAGTTTAGGTCAAGATCAATGACGATTCCCCCAGGCGCAACCGAACCCGCCCCGACGCTCGAACTGCGCGACATCCAGAAGTCGTTCGGCTCGGTCGTCGCCCTCCGCTCGGGCACCATCGCGGTCGACGCCGGTTCGATCCACGCCCTCGTCGGCGAGAACGGCGCGGGCAAGTCCACCCTCGTGAAGATCGTCGCGGGGCTCTACCGCCGTGACGCGGGCGAGTTCCGGCTCGATGGCGCCGACGTCGACTTCACCTCGACCGCGCAGTCGAAGCAGGCGGGCATCGCCGTCATCTACCAGGAGCCCACGCTCTTCCCAGACCTGTCCGTCACAGAGAACGTCTTCATGGGCCGCCAGCCCGTCGGCCGCTTCGGCCGGATCGACCGCAAGGCGATGCGTCGCGAGGTCGAGTCCCTGTTCCGGCGACTCGGGGTCGGCATCGACCCCGATCGTCCGGCCGAGGGTCTCTCGATCGCCGACCAGCAGGTCATCGAGATCGCCAAGGCGGTCTCGCTCGACGCGCGAGTGCTCATCATGGACGAACCGACTGCGGCGCTGTCGGGCGTCGAGGTCGACCGCCTGTTCGCGATCGCGCGAAGCCTGCGCGACGAGGGCCGAGCGCTCCTGTTCATCTCGCACCGCTTCGACGAGGTGTTCGACCTCTGCGACGTCGTCACCGTCATGCGCGACGGTGCCTACATCAGCACGATGCCGATCGCCGACACCACCGTCGACGAGTTGGTACGGCAGATGGTGGGCCGTGACGTCACCGAGCTGTTCCCCAAGCAGGAGACCGAGATCGGCGGCCCGCTGCTCGAGGTCGAGGGCCTCTCGAGCGCGGGCGTGTTCCACGACATCTCGTTCACCGTGCGGTCGGGTGAGATCGTCGGACTCGCCGGGCTCGTCGGCGCCGGGCGCAGTGAGGTCGCCCGCGCCGTCTTCGGTGTCGACGGGTACGACGCCGGCTCGGTGCGCCTCAACGGTCGGGCGGTCAAGAAGGGCGACCCCGCCCGCGCCATGGTGCAGGGCATCGCACTCGTGCCCGAGGATCGCCGCAAGCAGGGACTCGTGCTCGAGACATCCGTCGCCCGCAACATCACCCTCGCCATCCGCAACCAGCTCGCGAAGGCGGGAATCATCACCTCGGGAGTCGAGAATCGCGCGGCACAGGTCTGGGCCAGCCGCCTCGAGGTCAAGACGAGCGCACTCAGCACGGTGGCCGGCACGCTCTCGGGCGGCAATCAGCAGAAGGTCGTGCTCGGCAAGTGGCTCGCCACCGAACCGCAGGTGCTCATCATCGACGAACCCACCCGCGGCATCGACGTCGGCACGAAGGCGGAGGTGCACCGGTTGCTGTCGGAGCTCGCAGGCCGCGGCATGGGCATCCTCATGATCTCGTCCGAACTCCCCGAGGTGCTCGGCATGGCCGACCGAGTGCTGGTCATGCGCGAGGGGCGCATCACCGCCGAGCTCGACCGGGCCGACGCCACGTCCGAGAACGTCATGTTCGCCGCCACCCGATCGACCGGAGCCCACGCATGACCGCCCCGACCATCGAGCGATCCGACGTCACCAAGCGGCTTCACGCCGTCGGCGCCGCCCGCGAGTTTGGCATCCTGCTCGCGTTGCTGCTCGTCATCGTCGCGGCCACGGTCGCGAACCCGAACTTCCTGTTCAGCGCCGACGGATGGCGCGACCTCCTGCTCACGCCGTCGATCCTGGTGCTGCTCGCCGTCGGCCAGGCCATCGTCATCATCACCCGCAACGTCGATCTCTCGGTCGGCTCGGTGCTCGGTCTCTCCGCCTACCTGACCGGACGACTCTTCATCGACCTGCAGGGCATCCCGATCCTCGCGGTGTTCCTCATCGTGATCGTGTTCGGCGGTGTCCTCGGTCTGGTGAACGGCGCGCTCGTGGCGTACGCGAAGGTGCCCTCGCTCGTGATCACACTCGGCACGCTTTATGCCTATCGCGGCATCAACGTGCTCTGGACCGGCGGCGACCGAGTGAACGCCTCCGACCTTCCGAGGGAGTTCCTCGCACTCGGCACGGGCCAGATCCTCTTCATCCCGATCCTCACGATCATCGCCCTCGCGGTGCTGGTGGTCGCCGGTTGGGTCATGAAGAACACCCGCGGCGGCCGCGAGTTCTACGCGATCGGATCCGACCCGGCCGCCGCCGAGCTCTACGGTCTGCGCGTCACCCGACGCTTGCTCACGGCGTTCGTGCTCTCGGGCGCCCTCGCCGGTCTCGGCGGCGTGCTGTACGCCGCTCGCTACGGCACCATCAGCTCGCAGGCGGGCTCGGGCTGGGAACTCGACGCGGTCGGGGCGGCCGTCATCGGCGGCGTCGCGATCTTCGGCGGCAGCGGCACCGTCTGGGGCGCCGCGATCGGCGCAGTGCTGCTGCTCACCATCAACCGCGCCCTGCCCATCCTCGGCATCCCCGACTTCTGGCAGCGCGCCGTGGTCGGCGCCCTGATCATCGGTGCCATCGTGCTCGACCGCGTGCTCGCGATCCGACAGAAACGCAGGCTCCTCGAAGCCAGGGAGGACGACTGATGACCGCCGCCACCACCACCGGTGTCCCGACCGTGCGCAGCTACCGCGCCTACGATCGCCCGCTCTGGCAGCGCGTGCTGCTCACCCGCGAGATGGCGATCGTCGCCCTGCTCGTCGTCGTCGCCGTGGTCGCCGTGCTGAGCGTTCGCGGATTCAGCCAGCCGATCACCCTGACCTTCCTGCTCCTCGACGTCATGCCGATCCTGCTCATCGCGCTGCCGATGACGCTCATCATCATCACGGGAGAGATCGACCTGTCGGTGGCGAGCATCGTGGGCCTTGCGAGCGTGCTGACCGGCGTGCTCACACAGGCCGGCCTGCCGTTCGAGGTCGCCGGGCTGCTGGCGATCATCGCCGGGGCGATCGGCGGCGCGGTGAACGGATTCCTCGTGACGGTCGTCGGGTTGCCGTCGCTCGCCGTCACGATCGGCACCCTCGCGCTCTACCGCGGGCTCGCAGTGGGTCTGCTCGGCACGACCGCGGTGACGGACTTCCCCGAGTTCTGGACCGATCTCGCGAAGGCCCGCGTCGGGAACACGAACATCCCGCTCGTTCTGTTCCTCTTCCTCGCGCTCCTCGTCGTGTTCGTGGTGCTGCTGCACTTCACGCCGTTCGGCCGGGGCATCTACACGATCGGGCTCGCGAGCGAGACCGCCCGATTCTCGGGCGTGCGGGTCGAGCGCACGAAGTTCATCCTCTTCGTGCTGTCGGGAACGATCTCGGCGATCGCGGGCATCTACTACACCCTCCGGTTCGGCAGCGCCCGTGGCGACAACGCCACCGGACTCGAACTGCAGGTGATCGCCGCTGTGCTCCTCGGCGGCGTGTCCATCTTCGGCGGCCGCGGTGCGATCCACGGGGTGATCGCGGGCGTACTGCTGATCGGGGTGCTCGCGAGCGCCCTCCGTCTCGCGAACGTCACCTCCGACGTCATCAACATCATCACCGGCGTGCTGCTCGTGCTGTCGGTGGTGGCCACCAGCTTCCTGGCTTGGCTGCGAAAGCGGCGGCGAGCACCAGGGGGAATACCGCGCACCGAGGCCTCCACAGCAGAGTGACCGGGCCGCGCGAACCAACGAGGCGATCACACTTCGACCTCATCCGATGAAGGGAAGAACAACGATGTTTCAGAACAAAAGGCGCGCTGGCGCGCTGACCGCGCTCGCCGTGAGCGTCGCGCTGCTGGCAACCGGCTGCGCGGTCGACTCCGGCACCGGCGGCACGGCGACCGACGGCGGCGACAGCGCCAACCTCGCCATCACGTTCCTGCCGAAGAACCTCGGCAACCCGTACTTCGACACCTCGTCCGCCGGGGCCGAAGAGGCCATCGCCGAGTTCGACGGCACCTTCGCCGAGGTCGGGCCGGCCGAGGCCAGCCCCGATGCACAGGTGAGCTACATCAACACCCTCACCCAGCAGGGCGTCGGGGCGATCGCCGTCTCCGCCAACGACCCCGAGGCGATCTGCGACGCCCTGAACGAGGCACGCGACGCAGGGGTCAAGGTCGTCACGTTCGACTCCGACACCAACGCCGACTGCCGCGACCTGTTCATCAACCAGGCCGACGCCGAGGGCATCGCCAAGGTGCAGGTCGACCTCATCGCCGAGCAGATCGGCGGCGCCGGCGAGATCGCCGTGCTCTCGGCCTCGGCGAACGCGACGAACCAGAACGCATGGATCGAGATGATGGAGGAGTACCTCGCCAGCGACTACCCCGACATCACCCTCGTCGAGACCGTCTACGGCGACGACGACGACCAGACCTCGTTCGACAAGACGGCCGCGCTGCTGCAGACCCACCCGAACCTGAAGGGCATCATCTCGCCCACCACGGTCGGCATCGCGGCGGCGGCTCGCTACCTCTCGACGTCGGAGTACAAGGGCACGGTCGCGCTGACCGGCCTCGGCACCCCGAACCAGATGCGCGAGTACGTCGAGGACGGCACCGTCACGGCGTTCGCCCTGTGGAACCCGGCCGACCTCGGCTACCTCACCGCCTTCGCGGCGAAGGCGCTCATCGAGGGCGACATCACCGGCGCAGAGGGCGACACCTTCGACGCGGGCAAGCTGGGCGAGTACACGGTCGGCGCCGACGGCGTCGTGCTCCTCGGCGACCCCTACGTGTTCGACGCGGACAACATCGGCGACTTCGACTTCTAGTCGGTCGCGGGGCTCTGCGCGGCTTCGCGCAGCGCAGAGCCCCACCCGCCACTACCCACCTGATTCGCATCCGAAAGGAGCAGGTCATGGACGAGACGAACACCGTGCAGCGCGTCTGCTTCCAGCTGCAGGTCGACCCCGCGCGCCTCGACGAGTACCGCGCCCGCCACGAGGCCGTGCGGCCCGACATGCTGCGTGCGATCGAGGCATCCGGTCGTCGCAATTATTCGCTCTTCCTGCGGGCCGACGGCCTGCTCATCGGCTACTACGAAACTGCTGACGACGCGGATTCGCAAGCAGCACTCGAACGCGACCCGCGCACCGCCGCGTGGGAGGCCGACATGGCCGGATTCTTCATCTCCCTCGACGGACGCCCCGACCAGTCCGCCCCACGACTTCCCGAGGTGTTCCACCTCGAAGACCAACTCGCCGCGCTCGAATCCGAGCACTCGGCGACGCACGACTGAACACGCACCAGAAACCGGAAAGAGCCATCGTGAGCATCCTCCCCACCGACGTCCTCGGCCAGCTCGAGCAGCAGTCGATCGAACTGCCCTCGTGGGCCTTCGGCAACTCGGGCACCCGCTTCAAGGTGTTCACGACGCCGGGCACGCCGCGCGATCCCTTCGAGAAGATCGCGGATGCCGCGCAGGTGCACAAGTACACCGCGCTCGCCCCGGTCGTCGCCCTGCACATCCCGTGGGACAAGGTCGACGACTACTCGGTGCTGCGCGCGCACGCCGAGGAGCACGGCGTCGCGCTCGGAACGGTCAACTCGAACACCTTCCAAGACGACGACTACAAGTTCGGCGCCCTCACCCACGAAGACGCCGCCGTGCGCCGCAAGGCGATCGACCACCACTTCGAGTGCATCGACATCATGCACGCGACCGGTTCGCGCGACCTCAAGATCTGGCTCGCCGAGGGCTCGAACTACCCGGGCCAGGCCGATCTGCGCGGCCGTCAGGACCGACTGCACGAGTCGCTGCAGCAGATCTACGCGCGCCTCGGCGACGAGCAGCGCCTCGTGCTCGAATACAAGTTCTTCGAGCCCGCTTTCTATCACACGGATGTCCCGGACTGGGGCACCTCGTACGCCCAGGTCGCCGCGCTCGGCGACAAGGCCATGGTCTGCCTCGACACGGGCCACCACGCGCCCGGCACGAACATCGAGTTCATCGTCATGCAGCTGCTGCGGCTCGGCAAGCTCGGCTCCTTCGACTTCAACTCGCGCTTCTACGCCGACGACGACCTCATCGTGGGCGCGGCCGACCCCTACCAGTTGTTCCGCATCCTCTTCGAGGTCATCCGCGGCGGCGCCCTCAACAACCCCGACGTCGCGTTCATGCTCGACCAGTGCCACAACGTCGAAGACAAGGTGCCCGGCCAGATCCGCTCGGTGCTGAACGTGCAGGAGATGACGGCCCGCGCGCTGCTCGTCGACACGGTCGCCCTCGCCGCCGCTCAGCGCAGCGGTGACGTGCTCGAGGCCAACCGCATCTTCATGGACGCGTTCTACACCGACGTGCGCCCGGCCCTCGCCGAGTGGCGCGAATCGCGGGGCCTCGCCGCCGACCCGATGGCGGCGTTCGCGGCATCCGGATACCTTGCGAAGATCGCGGCCGACCGCATCGGCGGCGTGCAGGCCGGTTGGGGGGCATGATCGTGACGAACCAGGCAGCGGCAGACCTCATCGCGCGGTCGAACCGCCTCGGCGCCGACCCGAAGAACACGAACTACGCCGGTGGCAACACCTCGGCCAAGGGCACCGAGACCGACCCGGTCACGGGCGAGCCCGTCGAGCTCATGTGGGTCAAGGGCTCGGGCGGAGACCTCGGCACGCTCACCGAGGCAGGCCTCGCGGTGCTGCGCCTCGACCGGCTGCGCGCGCTCGAGGGCGTCTACCCGGGTGTCGAGCGTGAAGACGAGATGGTCGCCGCGTTCGATTACACATTGCACGGCAAGGGCGGCGCGGCCCCGTCGATCGACACGGCCATGCACGGGCTCGTCGACGCGGCGCACGTCGACCACCTGCACCCCGACTCCGGCATCGCGATCGCCACTGCCGCCGACGGCGAAGAGCTGACGGCGAAGATCTTCGGCGACAAGGTCGTCTGGGTGCCGTGGCGCCGCCCCGGTTTCCAGCTCGGGCTCGACATCGCCGCGATCAAGGCGGCGAACCCCGACGCGATCGGCTGCATCCTCGGCGGTCACGGCATCACCGCGTGGGGCGACACCTCCGACGAGGCGGAGGCGAACTCGCTCTGGATCATCGACACCGCCGCCGCGTACATCGCCGAGCACGGCACGGCCGAGCCGTTCGGCCCGGTCGTTGCGGGCTACGAGCCGCTCGAGGCATCCGAACGCCGTGCCAAGGCGGCCGCCCTCGCCGCGACCATCCGCGGCATCGCGAGCCACGACCGGCCAATGGTCGGCCACTTCACCGACGCGCCAGAGGTGCTCGACTTCCTCGCTCGCGCCGAGCACCCGCGGCTCGCCGCGCTCGGCACGAGCTGCCCCGACCACTTCCTGCGCACGAAGGTCAAGCCCATGCTGCTCGACCTGCCGGCCGACGCGTCGATCGAGGCATCGGCCGCCCGCCTCACCGAGCTGCACGAAGCGTACCGCGCCGACTACCAGGCCTACTACGACGCGCACGCGACGCCCGAGTCGCCCGCGATCCGCGGCGCCGACCCGCTCATCGTGCTCGTGCCCGGCGTCGGCATGTTCAGCTACGGCGCGAACAAGCAGACCGCGCGCGTGGCCGGCGAGTTCTACGTCAACGCGATCAACGTCATGCGCGGCGCCGAGGCGCTCTCGACCTATTCCCCCATCAGCGACGCCGAGAAGTTCGCGATCGAGTACTGGGCCCTCGAAGAGGCGAAGCTCGAACGGTTGCCGAAGCCGAAGCCGCACGCAGGCCGCATCGCGCTCGTGACGGGCGCGGCATCCGGCATCGGCAAGGCCATCGCCACCCGTCTCGCGGCCGAGGGCGCGTGCGTCGTGATCGCCGACCTCGATCTCGAGAAGGCGCAGGCGGCAGCCGCCGAGCTGGGCAGCAGCGACGTCGCGATCGGCGTCGCCGCGAACGTGACGGATGCCGCTGCCGTGCAGGCCGCGATCGACGACGCCGTGCTCGCGTTCGGCGGCCTCGACCTCGTCGTGAACAACGCGGGGCTGAGCCTCTCGAAGCCCCTGCTCGAGACCACCGAGGCCGACTGGGACCTGCAGCACGACGTCATGGCCAAGGGCTCGTTCCTCGTCTCGAAGGCCGCCGCGCGCGTGCTCATCGACCAGGGCCTCGGCGGCGACATCGTCTACATCTCGTCGAAGAACTCGGTCTTCGCCGGGCCGAACAACATCGCGTACTCGGCGACGAAGGCCGATCAGGCCCACCAGGTGCGCCTGCTCGCCGTCGAGCTCGGCGAGTACGGCATCAAGGTCAACGGCATCAACCCCGACGGCGTCGTGCGCGGCTCCGGCATCTTCGCGAGCGGCTGGGGCGCGAACCGCGCGAAGACCTACGGCATCGAAGAAGAGAAGCTCGGCGAGTTCTACGCTCAGCGCACGATCCTGAAGCGCGAGGTGCTGCCCGAGCACGTCGCGAACGCGGTCATCGTGCTGACCGGGCCCGAGCTCAGCCACACCACCGGGCTGCACATCCCGGTCGACGCGGGCGTCGCCGCCGCCTTCCTGCGATGATCCCGGGTTCGGGCGCGGGCAGCGTCGCGGCCGTCGACCTCGGGGCCACGAGCGGTCGCGTGATCCTCGGCCACGTCGACGGCCGCGCGGGCACGCTCGCGCTCGACCACGTCGCCCGGTTCCCGAACGGCCCGGTGCGCCTCGCCTCGGGGCTGCACTGGGGCGTCACGGGCCTGTATCGCGACCTGAGTGCGGGCCTTGCAGAGGCGTTCCGGCGCGACCCGTCGACGGCCTCGGTCGGCATCGACTCGTGGGCGGTCGATTACGGCCTGCTCCGCGGCGGCCGCTTGCTCGGCGAACCGTTCCACTACCGCGACGCGCGGAACGAACGCGGCGTCGAGGCCGTGCACGCCGCCGTGCCGTTCGATGAGCTCTACCGTCGCAACGGCCTGCAGTTCCTGCCGTTCAACACCCTGTACCAGCTCGCCGCCGAGCGCGATTCGACCGACGACGGGGCCTCCGCGAGTTGGCTCGGCTTCGCCGACTCGCTCCTCCTGATTCCCGACCTGATCGGGTTCCAGCTCACGGGCGCGCGCCTCGCCGAACGCACGAACGCCTCGACGACGGGCCTCGTGGGTGTCGGGTCGGGGGAGTGGGACGACGAGCTCATCGAGCGGCTCGGGCTCCCGGCATCCGTCTTCGCCCCCCTCGTGAGCCCCGGCGAGTCGTTCGGCCCGCTGCGCCCCGCCGTCGCCGACGAGCTCGGCGCACCGCCGGGCATCGAAGTGGTCGCGGTGGGCTCGCACGACACCGCCTCGGCGGTCGTCGCGGTGCCGATGCGCGCCGAATCGGCCGCCTACATCTCGTGCGGCACGTGGGGGCTCGTCGGCGTCGAGCTCGAGCGGCCGGTGCTGACCGATGCCGCCCGCGTGGCGAACTTCACGAACGAGGGCGGCGTCGACGGGCGCGTGCGGTTCCTGCACAACGTCATGGGCCTCTGGCTGCTCTCGGAGTCGGTGCGGTGGTGGGAACGCGACGGCGAGACCGTCGAGCTGTCCGAGTTGCTTGCGGCCGCGGCATCCGTCACCGCGCCCGTCGCCGTCTTCGATGCCGACGATCCGCGGTTCCTGGCGCCCGGCGACGTGCCCGGGAGGATCGCCGAATGGTGCGCCGAACGCGGCGTGGCCGCGCCCGCGAGCCGCGCCGAGTTCGTGCGGTCGATCGTCGAGAGCCTCGCGGAGGCGTTCGCCGGGGCCGTGCGCGAGGTCTCGATCCTCTCGGGCGTCGACGTCGAGACGATCCACGTGGTGGGCGGCGGGGCGCTCAACGAGCTGCTCTGCCAGCGCACCGCCGACCGCGCGGGCATCCCGGTGCTCGCGGGCCCGGTCGAGGCGACCGCGATCGGCAACGTGCTCGTGCAGGCACGTGCGCAGGGCTTCGTGCACGGCGACCTCGAGGCACTGCGCGCGCTCGTGGCGCGGGCGTTCACGCCGCGACGGCACGAACCGGTCACGCGCTGAGTCGGGTGGAACAGGAGCGGGCGGTCCGATCGGGCCGCCCGCTCCTGTTCTCACCACTCGGGCACCCGTCGTCACTTGAACTGGAAGAGTGCGGTCAGCTCCGACCCGTCCACGGTGCTCAGGATGAGCTTGACGCAGCCGGTCGCGCCCTTCGGCGACTTCCAGTTGTACTGGAACCGGCCCGCGTCGGAGTCATAGACCACGTCGGTGCCGCCGGCGACGGTCGATTCGATCTCGTCGGTCGAGGCGCCCGACCGGCACGGCGTCTGGACGGTGCGCAGCCCATCGATCGCATCCGTCGAGGTCGACTCCCGATCACCGGCGAACACCTCGAACCTCAGCGGCACGGTCGAGCCCGCCTTGACGACGTTGAGCACCCCGTCCATGTCGACGGGAGACGTGAAGCCCGTCAAGGTCCACGGCGTCACCGTGTAGGTTCTCGTCTCGGCGGTCTGATTGCCTGCGAGATCCCGCGCCGTCGCGGTCAGCGTGTGCGTGCCGACCTCAGCGCTGAATCCGGCCACGTCGCATCCCGCCTCACCCGAGAGTGCATCGGTCGCCTCGCAGGTGGGGGCATCCGGTACGGAACCGAACACGTGACTCGACTCGTCGGCGAGGTCGCCGACCCAGGCCAGGCCGGGCGCCGTGACGTCTCGGCGGATCGTGACCGCCTCGGTCACCGAGACGTTGCCGGCCCGGTCCGTTGCACGGAACAGGAAGGTCGTCTCACCCTCGGGAGCGGCGAGCGGCTCGGAGTAGCTCGTCCACGACCCCTCCTCCACGCCGTACTCCAGCGACGCGACACCGGATGCCTCGTCAGCGGCCGTCGCCGCCACGTTGACCGCACCCGTGTACCACCCGTTGTCGCCCGACGGTGCGGCAGGATCGGTCGCGAGCGACACGACCGGGGCGGTGAGATCGGGAGCGATGTAGCCGTCGGGGCAGATGTTCGTGAGGTGCTCGTCCTGGCCGGGGCCATCTCCCGGAGCAAGGCTCAGCACGTGGCATCCGGCCGGGACATCGTCGACGCGGAGGTAGCCGCGTTCGTACGTCGCCGGCGTCTCGATGCCGTCGACGTAGACGATCGGCACGGACTCCTCGGCGGCGCCGGGCACGAACACCCTCGCGACGGTGTTGCCGGGGACGTTGACACCGACGTCGGTTCGGTCGCCGACGGTGTGGTGCGCCGCGCCGATGGATCCCTTGAGTGTCGGCAGCCTGACGCCCGCCCACTCCACCGACGCAGGCTGCGGGCGGATGTCGAACGTCGCGTACCCGGGGGTCGTCGGCTGGATTCCGAACATGCCCTGCGGCACGTTGTATGCCGGCGACGCGGCCCAGGGATGGGAGTAGGTCAGGTTCGACTTGAGGGTGGGGTCCCAGGCTTCCATCGTCGCGCCGGCCCCCTTGGCGATCATGTTCATCCAACTCCGGAGCCCGGTGCTGGTGAGCAGCGCGTGGGCGACGTCGGCGCGGTCGCCGTTGTAGAGGGACTCGATGACGAACGCGGCGCAGTAGACGCTGCAGGCCATGCCGCGGGTGCGGATGTACTCCGCGGTCTGCGATGCCTGGTTCGCATCCGCGAGGCCGAATGCGGTTGCGAACACGCTCGCCTGGATCGCATAGTGGTTCACCGCCGTGCCGTCGGCGTTCAGCCCATCGCGGTAGGCGCCGGTCGCCTGGTCGAAGAGACGTTCGTTCGACACCTGGCGGAGCCGGTCGGCGGTGGCCGTGAACGCCTCGG
This sequence comes from Agromyces sp. NPDC055520, assembly GCF_053619715.1. Lineage (NCBI taxonomy): Bacteria > Bacillati > Actinomycetota > Actinomycetes > Micrococcales > Microbacteriaceae > Agromyces > Agromyces sp. NPDC055520. The sequence continues at coordinate 14,539 of NZ_JBSHJY010000009.1, forward strand.
CGTCTGCGTCCTTTCCGAGTGCTCGGGCAATGTCGGCCATGTCGCGGTAGCTCTGGTGGCCGATCGCGTTGATCACGGTGTTGTACGGGCGGAACACGTACCCGTCGCGTTCGCTCGCGGGCCAGTCGACGATGTCGCAGTCGGTGCAACTGCTCGAACCGTTCGATCCGGTGTTCTTGCGGATCAGCCCTGTGCTCGCTTCCAGCCATTCGTCGGGAAGCTTCTGCTTGAGGGCGTCGTAGTTCCGGGCGAGCGCCGCGGTGTCCCCGGTCTGCAGGTAGCTGTCGTGGAAGGCGAGGATCGTGTACATCGGCCACTCGGTCGGCCAGGTGCGGCCGGTGAGCAGGTACTCGAGTGAGTAGTTGCCCAGGGTCGGGTCGTCGGAGACGAAGAAGTTCGCCATCATCTGCAGGTACGAGTCGGCCTCGTAGGCATCCCGCTCACGGGTCCAGGAGTCCACGTAGAGATTGTGGTTCGTCGCATCGACCGTGTGGCGCGAGAGCTCCCACACCTGGTTGAGCGAGCTGTCGGACGAGCTGAAGTGGGCCCCATCGGGGTCGTACGGATACACCTGTGCGAGTGCCGGGAAGTCGTCGGCGGTCAGCCCGCTGGGCGCGCCGAGGACCTCCGCGTAGCGGAACACGCGCATGCCCCACGTTTCCAGGTGCTGGGGTCCGGCTTTCAGGGTCCACTTGTCCTGATACGTGTTGCCGGTGTTCATCGCGAACCGCACGGTCTGCGGGGCCGAGAGGGCCTCGCCGAAGCGAACATCGAGCACCTGCCCGGCAGCCCCCTCCACGTCGAGGCTCAGGCCGCCGATCCACGTTCGCCCGTAGTCGATGAAGTAGTTGCCCGGAGACTTCTCGACGACGCTCTCGGGATACTTCAGCTGATGCTCGACCTTCGCGGTCGGCGTGGCCTGCAGGTCGGAGAACGCGTCCTTGACGGTCGCGGGCGTCCACGCGGAGTCGTCGAATCCCGGCTGGTCGAAACCGGTCGGGAACCCAGCCGCCTGGATGTTCTCCTTCGGCGCGACGAAGTAGGACGTTCCGATGCTCCCGACCGCCGGGTAGATGTTGGCGCCGCTGTAGGCGGTCCACGCCGGTCCTGTGCCGAACGTCTGCTTCGATCCGTCCGCGTACTCGACCACGAGGTAGGCCTGGAACCGCTTGTCCGACGTCGTGTAGGCGATCGCGCCGAGGGTGTTGGCCTCGCCGCTCCTCACGAGGCTGGTGACGTCGAACCCGTCGTATCGCGTCTCGGACGCGATGGGCAGCGTCGGGCCGAGCCCGACGAAGGACCCGTTGATCCAGAGTTTGTAGACGAACTGACGAGCCGGTGCGGTGGACGCCGCCGTTGCGTACACGGTCGCCCACGCGATGTCCTTCGCCTCGAGGTCGACCTCTCCGCGGAGGAGCGCCCAGTCCGTCGGAAGCACACCGTAGACGCAGTTCTGGCTCGTGCCGATCGCGAGTCGGCCGTCCACCACGGTGCCGCAGGTGAAGTCGGTCGAAGGTGCGTTGAACGTGCTCTGATACAGCACCGTGCCGTTGGCAGCGGTGGCCAGGAGATCGTCCCAGGTGTTCCTCTCGCTCCCGCCCGTGCGGAAGCCGATGGCACCGGTCGAGAACGTCGAGCCGACGGTGGTGACGTCGACCTGCACGCCGTCGAGGTACGTGGTGATCGTCGTGCCGCTTGCGACGATCTTGAACGCGTATGCGGTGTCGTTGGCCAGGGTCTTCCCGAGCGGGACGGACTTCAGCTGTGTGAATGTCGAACCGACACGGGTGTGCGGGGCGAGGGTGTTCACGCCGTTCCCCCGGAACTGCCACATCAGGTAGTTGCTCGCGTCGCGTGCGCGAAGGACGATCGTGGCGTTCTGCGCCGTGATCCTGAAATTTCCTTCAACGGTGTAGTCGGCCCAGGTCGGCCCGGTCGATCCGAGCCAGATCGGCGTCGAGTCACCCCAGACGGTGCCGGCCGCCGTTCCGAATCGGGCCGGCTCCGACCACTCGGACGCGCTGTCGCCCGACCAGGTGCGAACTCGCCACACGTAGCCTTCAGCCGCTTCGAGAGCCGGCCCTGCGTACGGGATGTTCGTGCTGGCCGTGGACTCGACCCTGCCGGAGTCCCACACGCTCGCCGAATCGAGCGCGTCCACGTCGTCGGCGACCTGGACCTGGTAGGCCGACTGCCGAGCAGCGCGCACCTGCCACCCGAGAAGCGGTGCGTCGAGGTCGGCGACGTCTCGTGGAGCGGGGAGCTGGCCGATGGTCAACTCGGTGGGCGCCTGGGGTTCGTCCCACGTGGCAGCGATGGCCGTCGAGCCGGGTGCCGGGGCGAGCGTGCCGACCGCGATGGCGAACACGATGCCGAACATGGTCGTCGCACGAATGATCCGTGAGGTCACAACAGGCTCCTTCGACTGTCTGCGACGGATTGAATGATATTGAATCGATTCATGTCGCGTCCGAATGCTAGGCGACGAATCGGCAGGTCGTCAAGGCCGCGTCGTGGTTGTTCTGAGTTCCAGAACAGCGCACGAGATCTCCGTCGAGGCGGGCGGCTTGCCGTCGAGGGGTTGACCGCGGAATTGCCGGATGGATAGGCTCCTGACTGTTCGCTACAAAATGAATCGTTTCATCAAAGAGGAGAAACGCGTGCGACCCAACTTCCGCAGTGCCGCGGCCGGTGTGCTCATCGCCGGTTCGGTCTTCGCATCAGTGCTCACCGCACCACCGGCTCCGGCCGTCGCGGCGACGCAACAGACCGATCGAGTCGCCGTCGGGGCGCTCGAGGCCAACTCGGCCGCCAACCCGATCGGCATCCCGCTCACCGCCCCGAGACTGAGCTGGCAGCTCACCTCCGGCAGTCGAGGTGCGATGCAGTCCGCCTACCAGGTTCGAGTCGCGACGAGCGAGGGCGGTCTGTCTCAACCCGACGTCTGGGACAGCGGCAAGGTCGCATCGGATGCCTCGGTCGACGTGCCGTTCGGCGGCACCGACCTCGAGGCGGCGACCGAGTACGCCTGGCAGGTGCGCGTGTGGGACGGTCGCGATCAGGAATCGGAGTGGAGCGACGTCGCGACCTTCGAGACCGCGCTCGCCGGGGCCGGAGACTGGGCCGGCGCCGACTGGATCGGCGCCGACACGTCGATCCCGGCCGAGTGGACCGACTCCACGATGACGTTCACGGCGTCGAAGATCTCGGGCGCGCTCGGTGTGTACTTCCGCGGCCGTGACAGCGGCAACGCGTACATGTGGCAGCTGAGTCAGAGCGAGGGCTCGCTCCGCCCGCACGTGAAGACCAACGGCGGCTTCGCCGTGCTGCCGGCGACGCCGTTCCCCGCCGGGTTCGACTTCGCCGCCGAGCACGAATACGCGATCACCGTCGACGGCACGACCGTCGTGACGAAGGTCGACGGCGTGGTGCTCGACTCGCGCACCGTCACGGCGCACACCGCGCCCGGGCTCGTCGGCTTCCGCACGAGCGGCGCTGAGACCGGCCTCGTCTCCGATGTGAAGGTCACGTCCGAATCCGGCGAGGTGCTGGTCGACACGACGTTCCCGTCGGGCGACCGCACCTTCACCTCGGGCACGGTGGCCGACGGCAAGCTCCTCGTCGCGGGCAACACCGAGCCGTGGTTCGCCTTCGGCGCCGACGTGCCGCTGCTCCGCACGGAGTTCGACGTCGACAAGCAGGTCGAGTCCGCGCGCATCTACGCCGCCGCTCGCGGCGTGTACGAGCTCGAGCTCAACGGCGAGCCGGTCGGCGACCAGCAGCTCGCCCCGGGATGGACCGACTACAACACCCGCATCCAGTACCAGAGCTACGATGTCACCGAGCAGCTCGAGGCCGGCGGCAACGCGCTCGGCGCCGAAGTGGCGAACGGCTGGTACGCCGGCAACGTCGCGATGTTCGGCGACTCGGTCTACGGCAGCGACACCTCGCTCATCGCCCAGCTCCGCATCCGGTACACCGACGGCTCCGAGCAGCTCATCGCCACCGACGACGGCTGGCGCACGACGAACGGTGCCACGACCTCGGCCGACCTGCTCGACGGCGAGACGTACGACGCCCGTCGTGCCGCATCGCTCGGAGACTGGTCGGAGGCCGGCTACGACGATGGCGAGTGGTCGAAGGTCGTGAAGCGTCCCTCGGCGACCACGAAGCTCGAGCCGCAGATCGACCCGCCGGTGCGCGTCACGCAAGAGCTGGCGGCGACCGAGCTGCCGAGCCCCGCCGACGGCGTGCACGTCTACGACCTCGGCCAGAACATGGTCGGCCACGCACGGGTGACCCTGAAGGGCGAGGCCGGGCAGACCGCCCGCATCCGCGTCGCCGAGGTGCTGAACGCCGACGGCTCGCTGTACACCGCGAACTTCCGCGGGGCGAAGGCGACCGACTATTACACCTTCGCGGGTGACGGCGCCGAGACGTGGGAGCCGAAGTTCACCTTCCACGGCTTCCGCTACGTCGAGATCACGGGGGTCGCCGAGGCGCCCTCCGCCGACGCCATCACGGGCGTCGTCGTCGGCACCGACAACGACTCCACCGGGACCCTCGAGACCTCCTCGCCGCTCGTGAACCAGCTGCAGAGCAACATCGTGTGGGGCCAGCGCGGCAATTTCCTCTCGATTCCGACCGACACCCCGGCTCGCGACGAGCGCATGGGGTGGACGGGCGACATCAACGTGTTCGCCAACACGGCGAACTACAACATGGACTCGCAGCTGTTCCTGACCAAGTGGCTGCAAGACCTGCGCGACACGCAGAGCGCCGACGGCGCCTTCCCCGGCGTCGCACCGGTCGTGCCCGGACGGTTCGACGGCGGCTACGGCCGGGCCGGATGGGCCGACGCCGGCGTGCACGTGCCGTACTCGCTCTGGCAGGCCTACGGCGACACGCAGATCCTCGTCGACAGCTACGACTCGATGAAGCGGTACGTCGACTACCTCGACGCCACGTCGACCGGCCACATCCGCAACGTCGGCGGGTACAACGACTGGCTGAACCTCGACGACGACACCCCGGCGACCGTCATCGACACCGCCTTCGTCGCGAAGGGCACGCGCGAGTTCGCCGAGATGGCGGCGGCGCTCGGTCGCGACGACGACGCCCAGCTCTACATGGAGCGCTACGAGGCGATCAAGGCGGCATACGGTGCGGCGTTCGTGGGCGCAGATGGCACGGTGCGGGGCGACTCGCAGACCGCCTACATCCTGACCATCACGAACGACCTGATCCCGGCCGGGCTCGAAGAGCAGGTCGCGGCGCAGTTCGTCGAGACGCTCGAGCGGCGGAACAACCACCTGTCGACCGGCTTCCTCGGCGTCGACGGACTGCTGCCGGCGCTCACCGAGATCGGGCGTACCGACATCGCCTACACCCTCCTGCAGAACACCGACTACCCCTCGTGGGGCTACGAGATCGGCAAGGGCGCGACCACGATCTGGGAGCGCTGGAACTCGATCATGCCCGACGGCACCTTCGGACCCGTCGAGATGAACTCGTTCAACCACTACGCCTACGGCGCGGTCGGCGAGTGGATGTACCGCACCATGGCGGGCATCTCGGCGCTCGAGCCGGGCTACCGCAAGGTGCTCATCGCCCCCGAGACGGGCGCCGGCATCGATCACGTCGCCTCCTCGGTCGACACCCCCTACGGCACGGTCGCGTCGAGTTGGCGAACGGATGCCTCGGGCGCCGTGCAGCTCGACGTCGCCGTTCCCGCGAACACGACCGCCGAGATCCGCATCCCGGCCACGAGTCGCTGGGCCGTCACCGAGGGCGGTGAGCCCGCGGCATCCGTGAAGGGCATCGACTTCGTGCGGTACGCCGACGGCCACGCCGTGTTCGCGGTCGGGTCGGGGGAGTACGCGTTCGCGCAGAACGTGACGCTCGGCCACCTCGGCGACACCCGCGACGCGGCGTCCGCGACGGAAGACCAGGTGGCGGCTCTGCACGCAGACGGCGCCCTGACGGCGTCGCAGGCGGCGACGCTCGGCAAGCTCGCCGACGCGTTCGACAGTCGTGCCGGCAAGACCTGGAACGCCTTCGTCGACGCGAAGGAGGGTCGCGAGCGCGACGTCCGCACCGCGGTCGCGGCGCACAAGACGCTGAGCGCGATGCAGGCGATCACCGCAACCCTCGATCGCGAGGTCGCGAGCGGCGCACTCGCGGTGGAGACCGCCGATTCGCTCCGGGCGATCCTCGCACCGGCTGCCGAGAAGCTGGCCGCGGCATGCGCCGCACTGGCCGGCGCGTCGGTCTCGCTGACGACGCCCGCCGCTGGGAGCTTCCCGGGCGACGTGGCACGTGCCGAGATCGTCGTCGACGTCAGCGGCAAGAAGAAGCTGAGCGATGTCGTGGCCGAACTGACCTCGGCAGACGGATGGACGGTCACGGCCGTGCAGGCCGACGGCGAGCGAAAGTACGGCCCCGGCTCCTCGGCGACGTTCGCGTTCGACGTGGCGATTCCCGCCGACGCCGCCCCCGGCGGGTACGGCCTCTCCGGCACGCTCGGCTACGCATTCGACGGCACCGAGGTGAAGCTGCCCCTGGCGGCGCAGCTCATGGTCGCCGCGCCCGTGACGGTGGGGGCCGTCACGGTCGAGCCGGCGAGCGCGCACCCCGGTGAGGTCGTCGCGGTCGCGGTCGACCTCGCGAACGTCACGACGAGCGAACGCTCGGGCTCGGTGCGGGTGAAGGGACCCGAGGGCTGGGGCGAGTTCGAGGTGCCGTTCACGATGGCCGGCGGTGGATCCGCCCGGGCGAGCGTCGACGTCACCGTGCCGTACACGGTGACCGGAGGCGCCGCGGTGCTCACCGCGGCCGTCGGCTCCTCGGCCGAGGAGCGCGGCACGGCCACGCTCGCGGTCGGGCTCTCGAGCACGCCGGCGGTCGTCGTCGATCACGTCGACCTCGGTCTCGCGGCCTCCGAGCAGGCGCACGGGCTGACCGCGTCCGAGCACTCGGGTACCTCGGTGGAGGCGGGGCTCACCCGTCGATACACGCACACGTCGTACCCGGGCGGCTGGTTCGAGTTCGACGTCACCGTGCCGGCCGGCGAGCCGTTCGTGGTTCGCGCGGTCGAGACCTTCGACGCGGCGCGGCAGAAGAGCTACGACGTCTCGGCCGACGGCCAGACGGTGTTCGAGCAGCGGTACACGCGCACCGAGGGCGGGGCCGGCACGATGAGCTACCAGTTCGTCGTCGACGACTCGGCCGCCACGGCCGACGGCACGGTGCGACTGCGGTTCCAGGACGTCGACGGTGCGTACGACCCCTCGATCGCGGACGTGTGGATTCTGCCGGTCGCCGGCGGGCTTGATGCCGCCGAGAACGTGCTGGCCGGTTCGGCCGTGACGGCTCGCACCAGCCTGCAGGCCGGGCCGGGCTGGGGCACGGCGAACCTCGTCGACGGCAAGCGGGAGAGTCTCGCGGGCGGCGCGAAGGGGTACACCTCGAACGGTCCCGACCGGTCGCAGACGGGGGTCGACCAGTGGCTCGCCTTCGACCTCGGTGCGCCGAAGGCGCTCAACACGGTCGTGCTCTACCCGAGAACCGCGACCGCCGACGACACGGCCGGCGACGGCACCGACGGTGCGCACTTCCCGAAGTCGTTCGCGGTGCAGGTCAGCGATGACGGCACCACCTGGACGACGGTGCGAGAGGTGACCGGGCAGGCCGACCCCGGCCCGCGGCCGCAGACGTACGGGTTCGACGCCGTGCAGGCGCAGTACCTGCGCGTGCTCGTCACCGAGCTCGGTCGCCCGACCGTGGAGGAGGGCCGCCTCGGGTACTACCGACTGCAGCTCGCCGAAGTTCAGGCGTTCGAGCTGCCGTAGCTCGAGTGCCGTAGCGCGCACGACGAAGAACGGGCGGCCCCGACGGACCGCCCGTTCTTCGCGTTTGCGGCACTCGGTGCCGCTGTGCAGTTGTTTTGACAAAATCAAAACAACTGCTACGCTCGAGACATGAGCACGAACGCCACCGACGAACGCGAGCAGCTCGCTGCACGCCTCCGCGGTGCCGGGCTCAAGGTCACCGAATCGCGGCTCGCGGCCTTCGGCGCGTTCCGGCCGGGCGAGCACCTCGACGCCGACGAGGTGCACACACGTGTCGCCGCGGCGTTGCCGACGACCTCTCGGCAGGCGGTCTACGGGGTGCTCGGCGCGCTCGCCGAGCAGGGGCTGCTGCGCAAGATCGAGCCGGCCGGCTCGCCAGCGCTCTACGAGACCCGCACCGGCGACAACCACCACCACCTCGTGTGCACGGGCTGCGGCAAGGTCTTCGACGTCGGCTGCGTGGTCGGCGAAGCCGCGTGCCTCACGCCGAGCGAGACGCACGGCTTCCACATCGCCACCGCCGAGGTCACCTTCTGGGGCCTCTGCCCCGAGTGCAGCGCGAGGAGCGCGAGCAGCGTGAGCAGCGCGCCGAACTGAGCCGAGGCCGGCCCGAGCGGCCCGAGCCGGCGGCACCCGCCCTCGACATTCCCATCCCGCGCCGGGTCGACCCGGCGCGCCCCGAAACTCGGGCGCATCCCCACGTGCGCCCCGTCGGCCCTGCCGGCGACGCCAGAGAAGAAACGAAGAGAGAAGGACGCCATGTCGGAACCCACCACGACGCACACCACGACGCAGACCGGAACCCCGGTCGCCAGCGACGCCCACTCCCTCACGATCGGCGCCGACGGCGCGACGGTGCTGCACGACCGCTACCTGGTCGAGAAGCTCGCCCAGTTCAACCGCGAGCGCATCCCCGAGCGCATCGTGCACGCGAAGGGCGGCGGCGCGTTCGGCCGCTTCGAGGTGACGGCGGATGTCTCGGCGTACACGCGTGCCGCGGTGTTCCAGCCCGGCTCGACCGTCGAGACCCTCATGCGCTTCTCGAGCGTCGCCGGTGAGCAGGGCTCGCCCGACACCTGGCGCGACGTGCGCGGCTTCTCGGTGAAGTTCTATACGACCGAGGGCAACTACGACATCGTCGGCAACAACACCCCCGTGTTCTTCATCCGCGACGGCATCAAGTTCCCCGACTTCATCCACTCGCAGAAGCGCCTGCCGGGTTCGGGCCTCCGCGACGCCGACATGCAGTGGGATTTCTGGACGCTCTCGCCCGAGTCGGCCCATCAGGTCACCTACCTCATGGGCGACCGCGGTCTGCCGAAGTCGTGGCGCGAGATGCAGGGCTACGGTTCGCACACCTACCAGTGGATCAACGCCGAGGGCGAGAAGTTCTGGGTGAAGTACCACTTCCGTTCGCAGCAGGGCGACCTGCACCTCGACGCCGAGAGCGCCGAGGCGATCGCCGGCGCCGACGCCGACTACTACCGTCGCGACCTGTACGAGGCGATCGAGGAGGGCAACCACCCGAAGTGGGACCTGCACGTGCAGGTCATGCCCTACGACGACGCGAAGACCTACCGGTTCAACCCGTTCGACCTCACCAAGGTGTGGCCGCACGCCGACTACCCGCTCATTCCCGTCGGCACGCTCACGCTCGACCGCAACCCGCAGAACTTCTTCGCCGAGATCGAGCAGGCCGCGTTCTCGCCCGCGAACACGGTTCCCGGCATCGCGATCAGCCCCGACAAGATGCTGATGGCGCGCGTGTTCAGCTACCCCGACGCGCAGCGGTACCGCGTGGGCACGAACTACAACCAGATTCCGGTGAACGCGCCGCACGCGGCATCCGTCGCCAATTATTCGCAAGACGGCGCACAGCGTCACGCCTTCAACGCGCCGACCACCCCGGTCTACGCGCCGAACTCCTTCGGCGGGCCCGTGGCCTCGGCTGAGGCCGCCGCCGAGGGCGGCTGGGAGAGCGACGGCGAGCTCATGCGCGCCGCCTACACGCTGCGCTCGGACGACAGCGACTTCGGCCAGCCGGGCACGCTCTACCGCGAGGTGTACTCGGCCGAGGCGAAGGCGCGACTGCAGGCGACGCTCGCCGGCCAGGCGGCATCGATCACGATCGACGAGATCCGCGAGCGGTTCTTCCAGTACTGGGCGAACGTCGACGCCGAGCTCGGTGCCGCGCTGCGTGCCGCGCAGGCGACGGCCGTCGCGGAGGCAGAGGGCGCCGCGGCGTAGTCGCTCGCTCGCATGACACCTGCGGGCCCGGATGCTGCGAAGCATCCGGGCTCGTTCGCGAGCGGCTGACCGGATGCGTCATCTCGAGTGCCGCGCCAGCGCCTCCTCGACGATCTCGGCGGCCTCGGCATGCGCCCGCTCGCGATCGGCGGCGACGAGCCCGATGCGGGTGCGCCGGTCGAGCACGTCGTCGACGTCGAGCGCCCCTTCGGCGAGCACCGCGAACTCGATCTCGGCGCGCGTCACGTCGAGGCCGGTTGCGATGCGCTCGGCCGGGTCGGCACAGTGGGCGAGGTCGAGCACAGTGGATGCCTCGGCGCCGAAGCGTGCGACGAGGGAGTCGGGCAGCTCGGGGCGGGCGTCGGGGCGGGCGTGTGCCGGCGTTGCCCCCGGTGCGCTCGCCGGGGGAACCGCCGAGCCGGGCGCCCCCACGAGGGCGAGCGTCGCGGTGCGGCAGCCAGGGTCGTCGAGGCCGGCGTGCCGGCACGCGAGGTCGACCGCGTCGCGGGCCATGGCCCGGTAGGTCGTGAGCTTGCCGCCGAGCACGTTGAGCAGGCCCGCCTCCGAGACGGCGACGTGGTGGCGGCGGGAGATGTCGGCGGTCGAGCCGTCGTCGCCAGTGTCGATGAGCGGGCGCAGCCCGGCGAAGGCGCCGAGCACGTCGTCCCGGTCGAGCGGGCGCTCGAGCGCTGCCGAGACGGTACGCAGCAGGAAGTCGATCTCGGAGTCCTGGGGCACCGGCACGTCGGGCACGGGCCCGGGCGCGTCCTCGTCGGTCAGGCCGACGACGACGCGGCCGAGCTGCTGCGGCAGTGCGAAGACGAAGCGACTGATCGAACCGGGGTGCGGCACGGTGATGGCGGCAGCGGGGTGCCCGAGCGCTGCGGCGTCGAGCACGAGGTGGGTGCCCCGGCTCGGCCGCATGCGGATGCCGGGGTCGAGCTCGCCGGCCCAGACGCCCGCGGCGTTGACGACGACGCGTGCGCGCACCCGTACCGAGCCGCCGCCGAGCGTGTCGTCGAGGGTCGCGCCGTCGGCGGCTGCGTTCGAGACGCGCACCCGCGTGAGCACGGTCGCGCCGTACGCGGCGGCCGTGCGGGCGAGTGCGACGACGAGCCGGGCGTCGTCGACGAGCTGGCCGTCGTGCGAGAGCACTCCGCCTCCCAGGCCTTCGCGGCGCAGGGCGGGGGCGAGCCGCAGAGCCTCGTCGCGGCCGATGCGGCGCGGGTGTGCCAGCACGTCGCCGGGCGTGCGGGCGAGCATGCGCAGGCCGTCGCCCAGGCCCATGCCGATGCCGCCGAACACGCGCTGCTTCGCGGTGACGGCCGGCACGAACGGCAGCAGCTGGGGCAGGCTCCGCACGAGGTGCGGTGCCACGCGCGTCATCAGGATGTGCCGTTCCACCGCGCTCTCGCGGGCGACCGCGACGTCGCCCGTGGCGAGATAGCGCAGCCCGCCGTGCACGAGCTTCGAGCTCCAGCGGCTCGTGCCGAACGCGAGATCGTGCGCCTCGGCGAGCACGACCGAGAGCCCGCGGCTCGCGGCGTCGAGGGCGACGCCGGCCCCCGTGACCCCGCCACCGATGACGAGCAGGTCGACCGGCTCGCTGCGCGCGGCGAGCGCGTCGAGCTCGCGAGACCGCCGGCTGCCGTTCAGCGCGGGGGAGTGCTCCGCGCCGGGGCCGGTGCGGGGCCCGGTGCGGGGCCCGGTGCGGGTCAGGGGCGGAGGTGTCCGTCGAGTGCGTGCCAAAGTTCGCTGCTCCAATGCGGCTCGTCGATGAGGGCGGAGACGGTGTTGTGCGAGAGGATCGCCGACTGGGCGATGAGCAGGAGCATGACGGCGAGGTCGCTCGGGTTGCCGGCGCGCACCGATCCGCCCCGCTGGGCATGCGCGATGGCGACGGCCAGCCACTGCAGGATGACGCGCTGGCTCTGGCCGATGCGCTGCAGCGTGTAGCGCGTGAAGACCTCGGGCTCGCGTTCGAGCAGCCGGCCGTAGACGGGGTCGGTGCGGAACAGCTCGGAGAACCGCATCACGTCGCGCACGATGTCGGCCCGTGACTGCGCGGGCTCGGGGAACTGCTCGATGAGCGACACCGTCGCGCGCAGCAGCGCGGCGCGCACGATCTCGTCGGCACCCGCCCAGCGGCGGTACACCGTAGGCCGGCTGACCCCGGCGCTGCGGGCGACCTCGGCGACGGTGACCCCGCCAACTCCGCGTCCGACGATGAGCTCGACGGCCGCGTCGAGCATGCGCGTCTCGGCCTCGTCCCAGACGGGCCGGTCGAGCAGGAGCGCTTGACGATCTTCCATGATGTGTCACACTGTAACGCATGGTCGACGGAGACACCTCCCCACATGCCGCACGCGCCGGCGACGAGACATCCATGCCGATGCGATGGAACGGCTGGGGCGACCCGGCGAAGGCGAAGGAGCTGCCGCTCGCGGTGCGGACCCTGCTGCCGATGATGCTCGGGCGTGTTCCGAAGCCCGATGCCGCTGTCGCGCTCGACGAGGTCGAACTCGCGCCGTCGGCGCTCGAGGCGGCCGATCGGGCCGCGCTCGCCGCGATCGTCGGCGACGAGCACCTCGCGAGCGACGACGAGGCCCGCATCCGCCACTCCGGCGGGCGCTCGACGCCCGACCTGCTGCGCCGTCGCGCGCGTCGACAGGCCGCCCCTGACGCAGTCGTCGCCCCGGGCGACCACGCCCAGGTCGTCGAGGTGCTGCGCTTTGCAAGCGAACGCGGCTTCGCCGTCGTGCCGTTCGGCGGCGGCACGAGCGTCGTCGGCGGGCTCGACCCCGAGCGCGGCGCCCACCGCGCGGTGATCGTGCTCGAACTGCGCCGGCTCACCGGGCTCGTCTCGCTCGACGAGACGGGCGGCGAGGCCGTGCTGCTCGCCGGCACCACCGGCCCCGAGGCCGAGCGACGGCTCGGCGCGCACGGGTTCGAGCTCGGGCACTTCCCGCAGAGCTTCCGCTACGCGACGATCGGCGGTTTCGCGGCGGCGCGCTCCTCGGGGCAGAACTCGGCCGGCAACGGCCGATTCGACGCGATGGTGACGGGCCTGCGCGTCGCCACCCCGACCGGCGAGCTCGATCTCGGCCGCGCGCCGGGATCGGCGGCCGGGCCCGACCTGCTGCGGCTCTTCCTCGGGTCGGAGGGGGCGTTCGGCGTCATCACCGAGGTGCGGGTGCGCGTGCACCGCACGCCCGAGGCGCGCCTCGCCGAGGCCTGGACCTTCCCCGACTTCGCCGCAGGCGCCGACGCCCTGCGCCGGGTCGCACAGCTCGGCACCGGCCCCACCGTCATCCGTCTCTCCGACGAGGCGGAGACCGGCGTCTCGCTCGCCCAGGTCGGGCGCATCGGCAAGGCGCTCGCGAAGGGCGCGAGCGCGATCACGATCTTCGAGGGCGACGCCGAACTCGCGGCCGAACGGCAGGCGCGCACGGCGCAGGTGCTGCGCGAGGCGGGCGGCGTCTCGGCCGGACCCGCGCCTGCCGAGGAGTGGGTGCACGGGCGTTTCAACGCCCCGTACCTGCGTGACGCCCTGCTCGACCACGGCGTCTTCTGCGAGACCCTCGAGACCGCGACCACGTGGTCGAACCTCGAGCGACTGAAGCGCGAGGTGACCGCCGCGATCACCGACGGCTTCGCCGGGCAGCGTGCCAAGTCGCTCGTGCTCTGCCACGTGTCGCACATCTACCCGACCGGCGCCGCCCTCTACTTCACGATCCTCGCGGGAGTGAAGGGCGACCAGCTCGCCGCGTGGCAGCCTGTGAAGGCCGCGGTGAACGACGCGATCATGGCGGGCGGCGGCACCATCAGCCACCACCACGGCGTCGGCCGCGACCACGCGCCGTGGCTCGAGCGCGAGGTCGGGCCGGTGGGGATGCGCATCCTCCGCGCCGTCAAGACCGAACTCGACCCCGCCGGCGTCATGAACCCCGGCGCACTGCTCGAACCCGGGAGCAACTGACATGACCGGGCACATCGCCGTGCTCGTCAACCCCAGCTCGGGCCGAGGCCGCGGTGCCGCCGCGGCGGCACGAGCCGTCGAGCGTCTCGAGGCGCTCGCCGCCGAGGTGCGCGTGTTCACGGGCGACTCGGTCGACGACACCCGGCGGCTCGCGCGCGAGGCCGTCGCGAGCCGGCCGCGCGCACTCGTGGTCGTCGGCGGCGACGGCACCCTCTCGTCGGTGCTCGATGCCGTCGTCGGTTCCGGCGTGCCGATCGCACTGGTGCCGGCAGGCACCGGCAACGACCTCGCGCGCGCCCTCGGCCTGCCGTTCGAGGCATCCGATGCCGCTTCGACGGCCGCCGAACTCGCCCTGCACGGCACGCCCCGCGCGATCGACGTCGGCGAGGTCGAGTCGGCCGCGGGCATCGTGCGCTTCCTGACCGTCGCGGCGCTCGGCTTCGACGCGCACGTCAGCGAGCGCACCAACCGCTTGACCTGGCCTCGCGGGCGCGTGCGCTACTACCTGGCGATCCTCATCGAGGTCGCGCGCCTGCGCCCGATGCCGTTCGCCGTCGCCCTCGACGGCGGCGCGATGCAGGCCATGCCCGGCACCCTCATCGCCGTGGGCTCGACGCGCAGCTACGGCGGCGGCATGCCGGTGTGCCCGGGTGCCGACCCCGCCGACGGACTGCTCGACGTCACGCACGTCGCCCCGCTCGGGCGGTCGAAGCTCGTGCGCCTCTTCCCGCTGCTGCTGCGCGGCACGCATGTCGAGCGCGCAGAGGTGACGATCGCACGGTCGCGGTCGGTCGAAGTGGATGCCCCGGGGCTCGTGATCTACGCCGACGGCGAGCGCGTCGGTTCGGGGCGCGCGACGATCAGGGTGGTGCCGGGCGCGCTCACCGTGTTCGTGCCTGCCACGGGCGGCGCGGCCGTCGCCGCAGCGACCGGCCACGAGGCATCCGCATGACCGCCCCCGCCTTCGACCACGACGTCGTCATCGTCGGCTCGGGCTTCGGCGGGTCGGTCGCGGCCCTTCGACTCGCCTCGAAGGGCTACCGCGTGCACGTCTTCGAGGCCGGCCGCCGCTTCGCAGACGCCGACTTCGCGAAGACCTCGTGGAACCTGCGACGCTACCTCTGGGCGCCCGCGATCGGATGCTTCGGGGTGCAGCGCATCCACAAGCTGCCGCACGTCATGGTGCTGGCCGGCGCCGGCGTCGGCGGCGGATCGCTGAACTACGCGAACACGCTGTACGAGCCCGGCGCGTCGTTCTTCGAGGACCGGCAGTGGCGCGGGCTCGCCGACTGGCAGGCCGAACTCGCCCCTCACTACGCGACGGCCAAGCGCATGCTCGGCGTCGTGCCCGAGTACCCGCACTCGGGCCCCGTCGAGCAGATCATGGCGGATGCCGCGAACGACCTCGGGGTCGGCGACACCTTCCGGCGTGCGCCCGTCGGGGTGTACTTCGGTCGCCCCGGCGAGACGGTCGCCGACCCGTTCTTCGGCGGCGACGGGCCCGATCGCACCGGGTGCACGCTCTGCGGCAACTGCATGGTCGGCTGCCGAGTCGGCGCGAAGAACACGCTCGCGAAGAACTACCTCGCGCTCGCCGAGCGACTCGGGGTGACGATCGAGCCGCTCCGCACCGTCGTCGAGGTGCGCGAACGACCGGCCGGCGGCTTCACCGTGACCTCGGTGCGGACCGGAGCATGGTTCGGCCGCGACCGCCGCACGGTGAGCGCCGAGCAGGTCGTGCTCGGCGCCGGCACGTGGGGCACGCAGCAACTGCTGCACCGCATGAAGGACTCGGACGCCCTGCCGGGGCTCTCCGACGCGCTCGGGCGACTCACGCGCACGAACTCCGAGGCCCTCGACGGCGCGGTCGCGGTGTCGGTGCCCGAGGGGCTCGGCCTCGCGAGCGGCGTGGCGATCACCACCTCGTTCCACGTCGACGAGCGCACACACGTCGAGAACGTGCGGTACGGGCCGGGGTCGAACCTCATGGGCATGCTCGCGACGGGGCTGGTACCCGGTGGTCGACCCCTTCTCGCTCGGCTCGGGGCGTTGATCGGGGGTGCGCTGCGGCATCCGATCACGACCCTGCGCGTGAGCTCGCTGCGTCGCTGGAGCGAGCGCGGCATCATCGCGCTCGTCATGCAGACGGCCGACAACTCGCTCACGCTCTCGCTGCGCCGCCGTTTCGGGCGCCCGGTGCTCACGAGCGCCCAAGGCGAGGGCGAGCCGAATCCCAGCCACCTGCCGGGGGCGCATCTCGCGGTGCAGGCGATCGCCGCGCGCATGCAGGCGGCCGGCGGTGTGCCGGCGTCGGCGCGCGGCTCGTGGCCCGAGGTGTTCGGCATCCCCCTCACGGCGCACTTCCTCGGCGGCGCGGTCGTGTCGGGCTCGCCCGAGGCGGGCGTCATCGACCCGTACCACCGCGTTTGGGGCCACCCGGGCCTGCACGTCGTCGACGGCGCGGCGGTGCCGGCGAACCCCGGCGTGAACCCCTCGCTCACGATCACCGCGATGGCCGAGCGGGCGCTGTCGTACTGGCCGCGCCGCAGTGCCGCCGATCAGCGGCCGACGCAGGAGGAGCTGCTCGGGCGCGGGTGACGGCCACGGCCCCGCGACCCCGCCCCGTCGCCCTCTCCCGCCCCGCCGCGCTCTCCCGCCGTGCCGCGCTCTCCCGCCGTGCCGCGCTCTCCCGTCCCGCCGCGCCGCTCCTCACTCCACCGAATCGCCAGAAAACGCGCACATCGTGGCCCGCGAAGCACGGTTTCGGGCGACTCGGTCGCCAGGTTCGGATGCTCGGGGGTCAGCGCGCGCCGGACCGGTCGGCGAGCACCCGCGTGACCCGATCGACGGTGTCGTCCGGGAACCGGAAGAGGCCGCGCGCGCGAACGCGCACGACATGCCACCCGAGGTCGTGCAGCCGGTCGAAGCGTGCGATGTCGTGGTCGTACTGGCGGGTGCTCGTGCGGTGCTGGTCGCCGTCGTACTCGACGGCGACCTTGACCCGCGGGTAGGCGAGATCGACCCGCGCGACGAATCCGCCGTCGGCTCCGATGACCACGAAGTTCAGCTCGGGCTCGGGCAGCCCTGCGCGCAGCAACAGGAGTCGCAGCAGGCTCTCGGGCCGCGACTCGGCGCCGATGCGCACGAGCCTCGCGGCCTCGACCGCGAGGCGTCGGCCCCGCCCTCGGTACTTTCGGGCGGCCTCGAGCAGTTCGTGGAGTGGGAGATGCGGTCGGATGTCGCGGGGATCGAGCACCGCGGGGTCGAGTACGAGGTGGTCGCCCGCTGCAACCAGATCGTCGAGGCGCAGCGCCGTGGCGAGCTGCAACCAGGTCGACGCCGCATCGGCGACCGGCATTCCCGACCGCGTCACGACGTCGACCCGGCCGGGGCGGAGCTCATGGCCCACGACTCCGCGGGTGCGCGGCGGCCGCTCGGGTGCGAACGACGAGACGTGCAACGGCGCCGATGGGTCGAACGGCGTCGGCAGCGGGACGCCCCAGAGCCGAGCGGCGGTCTCGTGACTGAAGAACTGCCCGTCACGGAGCCGTGGGAGGTAGCTGCGGCACCGGGCGACGGGGTCGGATGCTTCGACGACGATTCGGATCCCGTGGAACGGCCGGGTGAGGTCGGAGCCGCGCAGACGCCCTTCGCCGAGCCCGGCGCTCAGGCCTTCGACCGTGGTGAACGCCCGGTCGCGCAGCGCGTCGGGGATCGGGATGCGTTGTGGCATCCCGTCACTCTGCCCGGCCTCGCGGCGCGGCGTCGGAGATCATCCACAGGGGGGTCGCCGAGTCACCCCGGTCGCCGAGTCGCCCCGGTCGCCGAGTCGCCAAATATCGATGGAAGACCGCGGTGCGAGAACAGTTCTTGGCGACTCGCACGCCGAGCAGGGCCGAGCAGGGCCGGGCAGCGCCGGGCAGCGCCGAGAAGGGCCGAGCAGAGGGGAACGCCGTGGCTACGCCTCGACGAGCGCCTTCTTGACGATGCTCGTGAAGAAGCCGAGGCCGTCGACGCCCGACCGCATCGCGGCGGCGGTGTCGGGGCCGAAGCCGGGCTCGACCGCGTGCTCGGGGTGCGGCATAAGGCCGACCACGTTGCCGCGGGCGTTCGAGATGCCCGCGATGTCGCGGAGCGACCCGTTGGGGTTCACGTTGACGTAGCGGAACACCACGCGGCCCTCGCCCTCGAGCCGGTCGAGCGTCTCGTCGGAAGCGATGAAGCCGCCCTCGCCGTTCTTCAGCGGAATCGTGATCTGCTGGCCCGCCTCGAACTCCCCGGTCCAGTCGGTCGACGCGTTCTCGACCGTGAGCACCTGGTCGCGGCAGATGAAGGAGCCGTGGTCGTTGCGGATCAGCCCGCCCTCGAGGAGGCCCGCCTCGGTCAGCATCTGGAAGCCGTTGCAGATGCCGAGCACCGGCATGCCGGCGTTCGCCGCGGCGACGACCTCGGTCATGATCGGGCTGAGTGAGGCGATCGCGCCGCAGCGCAGGTAGTCGCCGTAGCTGAAGCCGCCGGGCAGGATGAGCGCGTCGACGCCCTCGAGGTCGTGCGAGCCGTGCCAGAGGGCGACGGGCTCGCCGCCCGCGATGCGCACGGCGCGCTGCGCGTCGCGGTCGTCGAGCGAGCCGGGGAAGGTGATGACACCGATGCGCATGGCGGGCCCGCTCAGTGCGTCTCGCCGGCGGGTGCGCCGAAGCCGTCGGCGGTGACGGATGCCGCGTGGCCGGCCTCTTCGGCCAGCTCGACGTTCGTCACCTCGTAGTGGATGCCGACGACGTCTTCGATCACGCCGTTCGAGAGGATCTCTTCGGCGATCTGCTGCACCTGCTCGCGCAGCGCGTCGTCGACGGGCCCGTCGACGGTCAGTTCGAATCGCTTGCCGATGCGCACCGAGCTGAACCCGGTGCGTCCGGTGCGGGCGAGGGCGCCGGCGACGGCCTTCCCCTGGGGGTCGAGCAGTTCGGCCTTGGGCATCACGTCGACGACGATGGTGGGCACCGCGGTTCTCCGTCCGGTGTCGAGGGTGTGGATGCCTCGATTCTACCCGGGGCCGTCCGTTGCACCGGCACACGTGCCGTCGCACTCCCGCTGCAGCCGTGCGGCGCCGATCGGATCGTTCCGCAGAGCCAGCGCGGCCTGCCTGCACAACCTTCCATTTCCGGTCGACCGAGGGGTGTTCGAGCTCGGACCCATCCCGGAACCGTCGACGGCTCGCTGCCCGATATTGATTCATCACGCCGTTTTCAAATCAAAAACAATCAGTCAACGATCGGTTGTGTGACGTCAGACGTTAATGCTAGGTTCGCGGCGAAACCGGTGCACGGGTGCCGCTCGAAACGCCCCGGGTGTCACCGCCGATCGAAGGAGATCAATCCGCATGCGTGCCTCGCCGATCATCACGGCATTGCTCACCCTCGCGCTCGTCGGGAGTTCGGCGCTCGCCGCCTCGGCGGCCGAGCCCGACCCCGCGGCGCCCGCCGCAGATGCGGTCGCTCCGACCACGTCGGCCACGGCTGCGGCCTCGCAGGGTGCCGCTCCCGCCGATGGACTCGACCCGGCGCTCTCGCTCGTCGACATCGCCAGCCGCGGCGAGGGCGATTGGCTGCGCTACCGGATCCCGGCGCTCACCACGATGCCGAACGGCGACCTCATCGCCGTCTTCGACGGGCGGCCGACCATGAACGACCTCCCGTCGAACATCGCGCTGCTCATGCGCCGTTCGACCGACGGCGGTGCGACCTGGGGCGCTCAGGAGATCATCCGCCAGGATGCCGCGCCCAACGGCTACGGCGACCCCTCGGTGCTGGTCGACCGCGAGACCGGCGACCTCTTCGTCTTCTACGCCGCCTCGATCAACCAGGGCTTCGCCGGCTCGGGCACGGGCAGCGACCCGAACGACCCCAACGTGCTGCACGCCGACTACTCGGTGTCGCGCGACGGCGGCGCCACGTGGCAGCACCACCGCATCACCGACCAGTTGAAGGGCGATCGCACGAACTGGGCCGGCATGTTCGCCGCGAGCGGCGAGGGCATCCAGCTTCGCACCGGCGAGCACGCCGGTCGACTCATCCAGCAGTACACGGTGCGCATCGGCGGCGGCAACTTCGCCGTCTCGGCCCACTCCGACGATCACGGGGCGACCTGGAAGACGAGCGAACCGGTCGGCCCGGGGGCCGATGAGAACAAGGTCGCCGAGCTCGCCGACGGCAGCGTGCTGCTCGTGTCGCGTTCGGCGCCCTACCGGCAGGTCGCGAGGTCGACCGACGGCGGCCAGACGTACTCGAAGTTCACCGCAGACAGGGAACTGCCCGATCCCGCGAACAACGGCTCGGTCATCCGTGCATTTCCGGATGCCGCGGCAGACGACCCGCGCGCGCAGATCCTGTTGCACTCCAACACCGCCAACCAGAACGTGCGGCGCAACCTCACGGTGCGCATGAGCTGCGACTCCGGCGACACCTGGCCGATCGAGCACGTCGTGCAGTCCGGGGCATCCGCCTATTCGACGCTCACTCCGCTTCCGAACGCCGGCGGCGAACTCGGCGGCAGCTATGGCTTGCTCTACGAGCGCGAGGGCTACCGCCACATCTCGTACACGAGCTTCGACCTCGACTGGGTCGGCGGCGTCTGCGCCTCGCTGAAGATCGATGAGGCGCCGAGCTTCACCGCCGGCGTGGCGGCCACTGCGAAGGTCACGGTCGCGAACCAGAGCGGCGCAGCGCTGCCCGCGGCCCGACTCGCGCTCGCGGCCGGCTCGGGGTGGAGCGGCGCCGACGTCGACGTTCCGGCGCTCGCCCCCGGTGAACAGACCACCGTGTCGGTGCCCCTGACCCCGCCCGCCGACGCCGATACGCGAACGCACACGGTGCGACTCGAGTACCGCGCCGAGAGCGGCACCTCGTTCGTCGACGCCGCGTTCCAGGTGACGGCGTCCAACCTCGTGCCGGCTCCCTCGTTCGAAGTGCGGCCCGTGCTCGACGCGATCTACACGGCGGGCGCCGAGGGCCTCATCGGCGACCGCATCCAGCCCTGGCTCGAGGTGGTCAACACGGGCAACGTGACGCTCACGGGTATCAAGCTCGTCGAGCCCGCCGGCGGTGCCGCCTGCAACTACTCCTCGCTCGCGCCCGGCGCGAGTCACGTCTGCCGCAACACCTCGCCGAACCACACGGTCACGGCAGCCGACCTCGCCGCCGGCGTCTGGTCGACGAGCTACAGGGCGACCGCACAGGCCGCCGGGATCGCGGTCGAGGCGAATGCACGGCTGTTCCCCGTCGACCTGGCCGAGGGCATCGCCGTCGAGGGCGCTGCGGCCGTCGTCGTGCCGTCGGGCGAGTTCGCGACCTCGTCGTTCGCGCGCGTTCCCCGGGTGGGTTCGGCGGGTGCCGCGATCGGTGCTGAGCGACCCCTGACCCTGCAGGTGCCCGCGAACGGGCGCGCGAGCGCCCAGCTCGCGGTCACCGCCGGTGACGAGATCGAGGACCTCGCCGTGAGCGTCTCGACGCCGACCGAACTCGAGCGCAAGATGCCGGCCACGCTCGAGGGTGCCGTCAGCGTGCGCTACCCCGAGTTCATCGAGAACACCGTGCAGGGCGGCCTCATCGCCGACCCGCTGCGCGAGGTGGAGTCGGTCGACGTGCCCGCCGGGCGCAACCAGCCCGTGTGGTTCACCGTCGAGGTTCCGGCGGACGCCGACCCCGGTGTCTACGAGGCGCAGGTCGCTGTGACTGGCGCCGCCGGTGCGATCGCCGAGCGGACGCTGCGCATCGTCGTGCCGAACGTCGACCTCCGCGCCGTGGCCGACCGGCCGTTCGTGCTCGATCTGTGGTCGCAGCCCGATGCCGTCGCCGACCAGCTCGGCCTCGAGCCCTGGAGCGAAGAGCACTTCGCCGCGTTGCAGCCGTACTGGGCCGATCTCGCGGCCGCGGGTCAGGACGTCGTCAACCTCGCGATCACCGAGGACCCGTGGCTCGTGAACCACCAGGGTCAGATCCGCGCACAGACGTGGAGCCCATACCGATCGACGGTCGACTGGAAGTGGGACGGCGAGTCGTTCGACTTCGACTTCGCGGTGTTCGACCGCCTCGTCACCGACGCCCGAGCCGCCGGCATGGGCACCGACATCCACGCCTTCGCGATGCTGCAGTTCCAGCGGCACGACCGCATCACCTACACCGACACCCGCACCGGCGAGCGCGTCGACGAGACCGTCACGGTGGGCGATGCGCGCTACAACGAGGCGTGGAAGGCATTCCTCACCGCATTCACGGTCCACCTGAAAGAGCGGGGCTGGTTCGACGACACCCGTCTGGCATTCGACGAACAGCCGCTCGACCGCATGAACGCCGCCTTCGCGGTGCTCGACGCGGTGAGCCCCGAGTGGCGCGACAAGATCGCGCTCGCGGCGAACTCGCTCGCCGAGGCCGACATCGCCGAGGCGATCTCGTTCAACGTCAGCTTCCTCGACGACGTGCCGCAGCAGCTGATCGACGAACGCCGCGCGGCCGGCGAGCCCACGCTCTTCTACACGTGGAACGAGCCGACAGTGCCGAACACCGTGGTGCCGACCCCGCCGTACAACACGCGCTCACTCGGCTGGATCGTCGAGCAGCGCGACCTGGACGGCTACCTGCGGTGGACCTACAACTCGTGGCCGGAGGATGTCTACGCCGACCCGAGCTTCCGCTACGGCCAGGGCGACGAGTACATCGTCTACCCCGGTGAGGCCGGCCCGGTCTCATCGACCCGGTGGGAGCTGTTCCGTGACGGACAGGACGACGCCGAACTGCTGGACCTCGCGAAGCAGGCCCTCGGCGCCGACCACCCGGTCGTCGCGGCGGCGCTCGCGGGCGTCGACGCCGCCGGCGCCTCGAACCCGTCGTCGTGGGCGAGGATGCTCGACCACCGGGCGGCGCTCATCGCCGCGCTCGCGAACACCGACGGCGCCGATGTCGTCGCGTCGATCGACGGCGGCGTTGTCGCCGCCGGCGGCGTGGCCGCCTTCGACGTGACGGTGACCGCGGGCGAAGAGCGGTTGCGCGACGTGACGGTCGACGTGCCCGGCGCGCTCAGCGTCGACGCCGCCAAGGGCAACGCGCCGGTCAAGCCCGGCGCTGCCCGTACCTGGACGGTGACGATGCCGGTGACCGGCGCCGCCGGCGAGCGGTTCACCGGTGACATCGTGGTCACCTCTCGCGACGACCGCGTGTTGGAGGCCGTCACTGTGCGCGCCGACATCGTCGACGCGGTCGCGCCGCTTGCGGCGATCGAGCTCGACCGACTGAGTGTCGCGAGCGCGAGCGACACGATCACGGCGAGCATCCCGGTCAGGAACATCGGCGCAGAGGCGCGCACCGTCACGCTCGCGGCGACGGGCCTCGAGACCTTCGCCGCCGAACCGGTCGAGGTCACGGTCGCGCCGGGTGAGACCCGCGTCATCGAGCTCGTGCTCGATCCGCAGGGCCGAAGCGGCCTCGACCGGCTGCAGCTCGGGCTCGCCACGGGCGACGCCGTGCTCGCGTCGAAGAGCGTCAGCATCGTTGCGGGCGGGTTCTTCCTCTCCGACGTCACGCCGACGGACACGACCAACGGCTGGGGCCCGGTCGAGATCGACATGTCGAACGGCGAGGACGCCGCAGGCGACGGCCAGGCGTTGTCGCTCGGCGGCACTCGGTACGCGAAGGGATTCGGTGCGCACGCCGTGTCGACGATCTCGCTCGAGCTCGGCGGGCGCTGCGAAGCGGTGTCGTTCGACTACGGCATCGACGACGAGATGGCCACGGGCGGCTCGGTGCTGTTCGTCGTGCGCGGCGACGGAAGCGAGCGCTGGCGCTCGCCCGCGGTGATGACCGCCGCGAGCGCGACCGGCAGCGCCACGGTCGACGTCTCGGGCGTCGACCGGCTCGATCTCGTGCTCGACCCGAACGGCGCGGTCGGGCAGGATCACGGAGACTGGGCGGATGCCTGGGCGAAGTGCTCCTGAGCGACTGAGCGACTGAGCGACGTCGGGGCGGGGGGCGACCCTCGCCCCGACCTCGTCGCCCGAGCCACGCGCGCCCCGCCCCGATCTGGGGTCAAGATTCGAGCAACACTCACCTATTCAGCGTGCGCATTGCGGAGGAGGATTCGAGGAGGCGGTGCGCATCGATGCCACCGGGCCGGAGGTCATCATGCGCTTCACCTCGCTCCCGTTCCGCGCCGGGGTCGTGGCCGTCGGCATCGCCGGTCTCGCCGGCGCATTGCTCGCGGCGACCGGCGCGCCGAGCCCGGCGCGTGCCGACTCGGTGATCGTCGTCGATTCGACCTCCCAAGCGCTCGGTGACACCGGCTGCACGCTGCCCGAGGCGATCCTCGCGGCGAACAACGATGCGAGCGTCGTGCCGAATCCCGACCTGCGAAGTGCCGACATCGACACCGGCTGCACCGCCGGCAGCGCCGCCGGCAGCGGCACGGACGTCATCGAGCTCATGCCCGGCGCGACGTATGCGTTCGGTTCGATCATCGACGACGCCGGAAACTACCTGGGCCCGACCGCCACGCCACTCGTGACGTCGTCGCTCGTCATCGAGGGGCGTGGCGCGACCATCGCGCACAGCGGCAGCCTGAACGTCCGGGCCTTCGCGGTCGGTCCGACCGGCAGCCTCGACCTGCGCGAGGTGCATGTGAAGGACTTCGCCGCGCGCGGCGGCAACGGCGGCAACCGCGGCGGGGGCGGCGGGCTCGGTGCAGGGGGTGCCATCGCCGTGCACGACGGTGCGCTCCGCGTGCAATGGAGCACCTTCGAGGCGAACGGCGCCACCGGCGGGAACGGTGGTGGTCGAACCGACATCGGCGGTGCCGGTGGCGGTGGCGGCGGAGGACTCGCCGGCTGGGGCGGCTCCGACGCCGGTGGTGGCGGTGGCTCTCGCGGCCGTGGGTCCGACGGCATTAGTATCGGCGCCGACGGCGGTGGTGGCGGCGGAACGGTCTCCAATGGCGGGGGCGACACGATCTTCGATACGGCGGCGGGCGGGTACCGCTGCGGCGGAGAGGGTGCCCTGCTGAGCGTCCTCGACGAGTTCCTCGCACACCTGGACGGCGATGACGCCGAGTGCGCAGGTGGTGGCGGTGGTGGTGGCGGCAACGGCACGTTCGGCAGCGGTGACGGTGGCGACGGTGGCGACGGAGGCGGAGGCGGCGGTGGAGCCTACGACGACGGCGACGGCGGGCACGGCGGCTTCGGGGGTGGCGGAGGCGGCGCCACGGCCGAACCCGGCGTCACCCTCTGCGGCGCCTACTGCGGTGGCAGCGGCGGCGATGGCGGTTTCGGCGGTGGCGGTGGCGGCGCACCTGGCGGCGTCTTCTCCGGCGGCCCGGGCAAGGGCGGCACTTTCGCCGGCAACGGCAGCGCGCTCTACGGTGGCGGTGGGGCGGGCCTCGGCGGCGCGATCTTCGGGTACAGCGCGACCGTCATCGTCAGCAACAGCACGTTCACGCGCAACTTCGCCGTCCGCGGCGTTGCGGGCACCGGGGGGTTCGCAGATGCCGGAGCCGACAACGGCTCTGATGCCGGTGGCGCGATCTTCACCGTCGGCGGCGCGCTCTCCGTGACGAACTCCACGATCGCCGCCAACGAGACGACCGGCGACGGCGCCGGCATCGTCGTCTACAAGCCGATCACGGGGGACCCGACGTCGCTCGCGCTGCGCAACACGATCGTGGCCGGCAACTCCGGTCGAGACGAGTGCTTCGTGCTCGGCGGCGTCGCCGCATCCGGAACCGACAACCTCGTGACACCGCACGCGACCGACGCACGCATCCCGTGCCCGGCGATCACGCAGACGGCCGATCCCGAGCTCGGGGCGCTCGCGCTCAACGCGCCCGGTCGCACGCCGACCATGGCGCTCGCGCCGACGAGTCCGGCGATCGACACCGCCGACGCGGTCGTCGCGCCACTCGACGACCAGCGGGGCGTCGCACGCCCGCAGCTCGGCGGTGTGGACATCGGCGCCTTCGAGTTCGACCCGCCCGCCGACACGGCTGCGCCGACGGCGGCAGCTGCGGCGTCACCGACCGCCAACGCCGCCGGCTGGAACACGAGCGACGTCACGATCGCCTGGAACTGGACCGACACGGGCGGCTCGGGCATCGACCCGTCGGCGTGCATGACGAGTTCCAGCTCGAGCGGCGAAGGCGCCGCGCTCCTGCTCTCCGCGACGTGCACCGACCTCGCCGGCAATCGGGGCTCCGCCCAGTCGACCGTGAGCGTCGACGAGACCGCCCCGGTCGTCACGTGCGACGCGAGGCCGAGCTACGTCGTCGGCGGCACCCCGACGAGTGGTCTCTCGGCGACGGTGAGCGATGAACTCTCGGGGCCGGCCGCGACCCCGGTCACGGCGACGGTCACCGCCGGCGACATCGCGGTCGCGGGCGTCGGCGCGAAGCCCCTCACGGGCGCCGATGTGGCCGGCAACACCACGACGGTCGACTGCGAGTTCGTCGTGGCCTACGGGTTCTCAGGACTCCTGCAGCCGGTGCCGCAGTCGTCGTACAAGCGCGGGTCGAACATCCCGGTGCGGTTCCAGTTGCGCGACGCGAGCGGTCAGCCGATCAGCGACACGGCGGCCGCGTCGCTGCTGTCGCCGAGTTGTCTCGTCTTCGTGACGATGGACGGCCAGGTGAAGGGATGTGCGACGTACAACCCCGTGTCGAACACGTTCCAGTTCGACGTCAAGACGACGAAGGCGCTCGCGGTCGGCACCCACTCGGTCGGGATCCTCGTGAAGAGCTCCGACGGCGACATCCTGAACACGAACGCGACGACCGTGCGGCTGCGGTGAGCGGCTGCGGTGAGCGGCCGCGATGACGGGCCGCGATGACCAGGCGGTGATGAGCGACTACGCGAGCCCGGCCCGCTCGGTGAGCACCTCGAGCAGCACCTCGCGTGTCGCGGCGAGCCCGCGGTGCACCTCTTCGAAGCTCGTCGAGAGCGGCGAGAGGCCGATGCGGAGCCCGCCGGGGTCGCGGTAGTCGGGGATCACGTCGCGCTGCCAGAGGCGTGCGGTGACCTCGCGCATCGCGGGGTGGTGCAGGGTGACGTGCCCGCCGCGCTGCTCGGGGTCGGCGGGGGAGGCGAGGGTCACGCCGAGCGGCGCGAGCCAGTCGTCGGCGAGCGTGATCGCGAACTCGGTGAGGGCGACCGACTTCTCACGCAGCGCCGGCATGCCGGCCTCTTCGATCATCGCGAGCGTCTCCTCCATCGCGAGCATGCCGACGACCGGTGCGGTGCCCGAGAGGAACCGGCGGATGTCGGGCACGGGTTCGTACTCCGGCCCCATCGCGAACATGTCGGTCGTGCCCCACCAGCCCTGGATCGGCTGGGTGAGCACGGTCTGCAGGTCTTCGCGCACGTAGGCGAACGCGGGCGAGCCGGGCCCGCCGTTCAGGTACTTGTAGGTGCAGCCGACCGCGAGGTCGAAGCCCCAGAGATCGGCCTTGACGGGCACCGAGCCGGCCGAGTGGCAGAGATCCCAGAGGATGAGGGCGCCCGCGTCGTGGGCGATGCGCGTGAGCTCGGCGGCATCCGCCAGATAGGCAGAGCGGTAGGCGACGTGCGAGACGACGACGAGCGCAGTCTCGGGCCCCGCGGCCTCGGCGAGCTGTTCGGGCGTGACGCCGGCCGAGGTGTCGACCTCGATCCAGCGCAGCCGCATGCCGCGCTCGCGGGCGATGCCGTCGAGCACGTAGCGGTCGGTCGGGAAGTTGTCGGTGTCGACGATGATCTCGCGCCGGCCGGGGTCGCGTGCGATCTGCGCGTCGACGGCGGCGCGGGCGAGCTTGTAGAGCAGCACGGTCGTCGAGTCGCCGATGATCGTCTGGCCGGCCTTCGCCTCGATGACGGCTCGGCCGATGCGGTCGCCGATCTCGGTGGGCAGCTGCAACCACGCTTCATCCCAACCACGGATGAGGCGGCCGCCCCAGTCGTCGCGCAGAAAGCGCTCGACGCGCTCGATCGCCGACACCGGCGGCCGGCCGAGCGAGTTGCCGTCGAAGTAGACGAGGTCGGTCTCGGCTCCCGCGAAGCGCTTGCGATAGTGCGCGAGCCCGTCGGCGCGGTCCATGCGGCGGGCGAAGGCGAGGTGCGGGTCGTGGGTCACCGGTGCTCCAATTCGACGTACGGCTGCAGGTCTTCGGCGGGGTGGATGCGGGCCGACGCCAGCCAGGCGGGCAGGGCGTCGAGGCGCGCGGGCGGCGCGCCGGGCACGAAGGACGCGACGGCGCCGTCGAAGGCGATCGCGTCGGCGGCCGCCGGCCACGGGTCGGTCAGCGCATCGACCAGAGCGGATGCCTCGAGGCCCGCGTCGATGAGCAACGCGAGCTCGGCGGGGTTCACGCCGAGCGGCTGCTCGCCGTTGCCGAGGTCGGTGCCGTACAGCACCCGCCCGCCGGCGGCGTGGAATCGGCCGAGGTTCTCGAGCGCGATCGCCGCTTCAGGGGTGGCCCGGCCGTAGCCCGCGACGAAGAGCGTCGAGATCCAGCGCTGCCCGGCGGCGACGGCCCGCGCGATGAGCTCGTCGTCGAGCCGCTCGGTGAACGGCGTGTGGGCGAGGGCGTCGACACCGGCGTCGATCGCGAGCCGCGACATCCCATCGCCCTCGACATGGGCGACCACCTGCACGCCCGCGTCGTGCGCGCTCGTGACGACCGCCGCGAGGGTGGCCGCGTCGAGCACCGGGCCGGCGACGGCGTTCAGCACGACCTTGATGACGGATGCCCCGAACGCCAGCTGCTCGCCGACCGCCGTCTCGGCCGCACTCGGCAGGGCGGCGCGCTCGTCGCCCGCCGCGACCGAGATCTCGCGGACGCTGCCGGGGGCCGCCCAGGGCCTGTCGAGGGGATACCCGCCCGGTGCGGTCAGGAAGCTGCCCGCGAACGCGATGTGCGGCACCCCGCCGCGGCGCGCGTACGCCGCGATCGCGTCGAGCGGGCCGCCGAGGTCGACGACGCCCGCGAGCGCCGACTCGCGCAGCTCGTCGGGCCCGACGAGCATGAGGTGCACGTGGTGGTCGATGAGCGGCGGCAGCATCGTGCCGGTCTCGCCGGGGTGCTCGCCGCCCATCGACCGGCGCACGCGCCGTGCGTGCGGCCCGAGGTCGAGCGGAGCGGGGTCAGGGGGCGGGGCCGGCGGCATGGTCAGCCCGGGATCTCGGTGCGCACGGCGTACAGCTCGGGGAAGAAGGTGAGGTCGAGTGCCCGCCGCAGGAAGCTCGCGCCGCTCGACCCGCCCGTGCCGGTCTTGTTGCCGATGATGCGCTCGACCGTCTTGAGGTGGCGGAACCGCCAGAGCTGGAAGTTGTCTTCGAGGTCGACGAGTTCTTCGCAGGTCTCGTAGGCCGACCAGTGCTCGTCGGTGTCGGCGTAGATCGACGCGAAGACGGGCACGAGCTCGGGCACGAACGTCCACGCCTGCGTGACGTCGCGCTCGAGCACCGACACGGGGATCGGGTAGCCGGCGCGGGCGAGGAGGCGCAGGAACTCGTCGTAGAGGCTCGGCGACTCGAGGGCATGGCGGAGGATCTCGGTCGCCGCGGCATCCGACTCGAAGACCTGCATCATCTTCGCGTTCTTGTTGCCGAGCACGAACTCGACCGCGCGGTACTGGTACGACTGGAACCCGCTCGCGTTGCCGAGCACGCCGCGGAACTGGCCGTACTCGGTGGGCGTGAGCGTCGCGAGCACCGACCACTGCTCGGTGAGCGTCTTCTGGATGTGCTTGACGCGCGCGATGCACTTGAGCGCCGGCGCGAGCAGGTCGGCGCGCAGCAGGTCGCGTGCGGTCTCGAGCTCGTGCAGCACGAGCTTCAGCCACAGCTCGGTGGTCTGGTGCTGGATGATGAACAGCAGCTCGTCGTGGTGCTCGGGCCGCGAGATCGGGCGCTGCGCCGAGAGCAGGGTGGGCAGGTCGAGGTAGCCGCCGTAGCTCATGCGATCGCTGAAGTCCGTGACGACGGATGCCTCGATCGTGCGCGTGTTGGCTTCGACGCCGTCGATCGGGTTGCTTGCCGCAGTGCTCACGGCTCCAGCCTAATCACGCCCGGGGCGCTCGGCGGATGCGGCCGCCCAGGACTGAACGTCTGACGTCAGATTTCGTGCGCGCGTCATGCTAGGTTGAGCGCCGAGAACCGAGCACCGAGTTCGAGAGGCACAGCGTGTACGTCGACCTTCCAGAGTCCCAACTCCGCAGTTACCTCGGCAGTGGCCGCGAGCCGGCCGACTTCGACGAGTTCTGGGCGCGCACGCTCGCCGAGGCGCGCGGCTTCGCGGTCGACGCGACCATGACGCGTGCCGCGACGCCGCTCGTCACGCTCGATGTCTACGACGTGAGCTTCCGCGGCTTCGGGGGCCAACTCGTGCGCGCCTGGCTGCGCGTTCCCGCGGGCACCGACGGGCCGCTGCCGACCGTCGTGCAGCTGCACGGCTACGGCCGCGGCCGGGGCGACGGCATCGAGAACCTGTTGTGGGCGTCGGCCGGCTACGCCCACCTCGAACTCGACACGCGAGGCCAGGCGTGGAGCGGCTCGCGCGGCGCCACCGCCGACGAGGCCGGCTCCGGCCCGCAGGTGCCGGGCTTCCTGACGCGCGGCATCGAGAGCGCCGAGCAGTACTACTACCGTCGCCTGATCACCGACGCGGTCAGATTGACGGATGCCGCGGGGGAGCTGCCGCTCGTCGACGCATCGCGGCTCGTGGTGACCGGCATCAGTCAGGGCGGCGGGCTCGCGCTGGCGGTCGGCGGCCTCGTGCCGGGCCTCGCGGGCGTCATCGCGCGGGTGCCGTTCCTCTGCGACTTCCCGCGGGCCACGGTCATCACCGACGCCCGCCCGTACAAGGAGATCGCCGAGTACCTCGCGCACTACCGCGACCGCACCGAGGCGGTGCTCGACACCCTCTCGTACTTCGACGGCGTGAACTTCGCACGCCGCGGCACCGCGCCGTTGCGCGTGACCGTCGCCCTCATGGACGCGATCTGCCCGCCGTCGACGGTCTTCGCCGCCTACAACAGCTCGCCCGCCCCGAAGTCGATCACCGTGTGGCCGTACAACGGCCATGAGGGCGGCGGTGTCGACGACGACGTGCTCGCGCTCGAAGCGTTCGCCGAGATGCTCTCGGAGGGGTAGCCCGGGTCGGCGTCAGGAGGCCGCCGCGCTCGCCTTCTCGAGCGCGCGTCGCAACGGCAGGTAGTGCTCGATCACGGCCTGTCGGTAGGCGTCGGCGTCGCCCGCGACCGCCGCGGCGAGCATGGCGCCGTGAGCGCGCGCGGTGTCGGCGATGTCGGCGGCCGGTGCGAGCCCGAGCCGCGGGTAGACGACGCTGTTGACCTCCCAGAACGCGGCGACGAGCTGGCCGACGAGCGTGTTGTCGAGGTAGCCGAGCAGGCGCGTGTGGAACGCGAGGTCCTCTTCTGCGAACGGCAGGCCGCGAGCGCCCTTCTCGGCCATGGTCCGGACCAGTCGCTCGAGCTCTGGGTCGTGCTTGCCGTCGAGCACCGTCGCGACCTGCGAGGCCATCGCGAGGTCGAGCGCCTCGCGCACCTCGACGACCTCGAGCAGGGCGGCGAGGCTGTCGTCTTGATCGACGATGCCCCTGAAGACGAGTCCCTCGACGAGCGGGGCGAGCGAGAGCTGGCCGACGTAGGTGCCGTGCCCGTGGCGCACCTCGACGATGTCGAGGGCCGCGAGCATGCGCATGGCCTCGCGAACGCTCGACCGGCTCACCTCGAGGCGGGCGCAGATCTCCGCCTCGGTGGGCATCAGATCGCCGGGACGCAGGCCCTCGGCGAGGATCAGGCTCTTGATCTGATCGGTCACCGATTCCCGCTTCCGCGGGCTCGTCGACAGGGCGGGGGTCACGGTCTGATCACGTATCGTCATGCCCGGCTTGACCTTTCGCTCGATTGAGTATTAGCTTCATCCTAGTCACGTAGGATGTCTGATGTCCGATATCTCCCCGAGATTCTTGCAGACGCCCTCCCGCACCCCCATTGGATATGGAGCAATGATGATCCGAATCACACGGCGCCGCCGAGCGAGGTGGGCCGCAGCGCTCGCCGGCACGGTCGCAGTCACGGTCGCACTCTCGGCGTGCACCCCGCCGGCGGAAGACGATGTCGCACCGTCGCCCACCGCCGAGATCGACCCCGACGCCACGATCGAGGCCGGCATCTCGTACTCGCTCGGCGGCAGCTTCGACCCGCTGCTCGCCTCGGGCGCGGTGACGCTCGCGGCGAACTGGCACATCTTCGAGGGCCTGGTCGATCTCGATCCGGTCACCCGCGAACCCTACGCTGCTCTCGCCGCTGAGATGCCCGAGCCGATCGACGACACCACGTACGAGATCGACCTGCGCGAGGGGGCGACGTTCCAGAACGGCGAGCCCGTCACCGCCGACGACGTCGTCTTCAGCTACGAGCGCGTCATGAGCCCCGACACCGGCGGCTTCTTCGCCGGCTTCATCGACTTCATCGACACGGTCGAGGCCGTCGACGAAGACACCGTGCGCATCACCACCGACTACCCGTTCGCACTCTTCAACGAGCGGCTCGGCGTGGTCAAGATCGTTCCGAAGGCCCTCGTCGAGGCCGACCCCGAGGCGTTCGGTGCACTGCCCGTCGGCAGCGGCCCGTACTCGCTGGTCTCGGCGACCCCCAACGAGGCGGTCGTGTTCGAGCGCTACGACGACTACAACGGCCCGCGTCCGGCGCTGGCTGCCGGCATGAACTGGAACCTGCTGGGCGACCCCGCGGCGCGCGTCACCGCGATGTCGTCGGGCACGATCCAGGCCATGGAGGACGTGCCGTACATCGACATCGACGCGCTGAAGGCGACGGCCGACGTCGAGACCGTGCAGTCGTTCGGTCTGCTGTTCATGATGTTCAACACCAAGATGGAGCCGTTCGACGACCCGCGCGTGCGCCAGGCGTTCTTCTACGCGCTCGACATGGACAAGATCATCGAGACCGGCATGCTCGGCAACGCCGAACCGGCGACGTCGTTCGTGCAGAAGGATCACCCGAACTACAACGAGGCGTCGACGGTCTACACCTACGACCCCGAGAAGGCCAAGAGCCTGCTCGAGGAGGCCGGCGTCGAAGACCTCTCGATCACGCTGCTGACCACCGACACCGGCTGGGTGGCCGAGGTCGCTCCGCTCATCAAGGAATCGCTGGATGCCGCGGGCATCGCCACGACGCTCGACATCGGGCAGTCGCCGGCGCAGTACAAGAAGGTCGACGCCGGCGAGTACCAGGTCATGGTCGCCCCCGGTGACCCGTCGGTCTTCGGCAACGACCCCGACATCCTGATGCGCTGGTGGTACGGCGACAACGTGTGGTCGAACACGCGCTTCAACTGGGCCGACTCGCCCGAGTTCGCCGAGCTCAGCGGAATCCTCGACGACGCCATCGCCGCGAGCGGCGACGAGCAGCAGCAGCTGTGGAACGACGCGTACGACCTCATCTCCGAGCAGGTGCCGATGTACCCGCTGTTCCACCGCAAGCTCCCCACCGCGTGGAGCTCGCAGGAGCTGGTCGGCTTCGCACCGGTTCCGACGACCGGCCTGTCCTTCCTGGACGTCGGCGTCGCCAAGTAGCACCCGTGGCCGGGGGCGAGGCGAGTCTCGCCCCCGGCCGCCCCACTCCCGGCCGCACCGCAGCGGCACCGTACCAAGCCGGAAGGACGGACCGTGTCGAACACGCTCCGACTGATCGGGCGCAGACTCCTGCAGTTGCCCCTGATGATCCTGGGCATCACGTTCCTCGTGTTCTTCGTGATGTCCTTCTCCCAAGTCGACCCCGCCATCACCGCACTCGGTGAGGGTGCGTCGATCGAAGACCGTGAACGGTGGCGCGAGGACCACGGGCTGAACGAGCCGCTCCTGGTGCGTTACCTCACGTTCCTCACCGGCCTCGTGCGACTCGACTTCGGCACCTACACGGCGCGGCAGCTGCCCGTCGGCGACGCCGTGGCGTCGGCGTTCCCGGTGACGCTGCAGCTGACCTTCCTCGGCCTGTTCATCGCCGTCATCGGCGCGACGCTCCTGGGTGTCGCCGCTGCCCTCTACCGCGACAAGTGGCCCGACCAGGTCATCCGCGTGCTCTCGGTCGGCTCGCTGTCGATGCCGTCGTTCTGGCTCGCGGTGCTGCTCATCCAGCTCTTCACCCTCCAGCTGCGCGTGCTGCCGGCATCCGGCCCGCTTCCGCCGTTCAGCGAAGATCCGGCGGGCTGGCTCGCGCGGATGACCCTGCCGGCCATCTCGCTCGCCGTGCCCGTGATCGGCCAGCTCTCGCGCGTCGTGCGCACCGCGATGGTCGAGGAGCTCGACCGCGACTACGTGCGCACCGCCGTCGGCGCCGGCGTCCCCCGGCCCGTCGTGATCGCCCGAAACGTGTTCCGCAACGCGCTCATCACGCCGGTCACCGTGCTCGGACTGCGCGTCGGCTACCTCATCGGCGGCGCGGTGGTCATCGAGATCATCTTCGCGCTGCCCGGAATGGGCATGCTGATCCTCCAGGGCATCACCAACAACGAGCCCAACCTCGTGCAGGGAGTCACGCTCACGGTGGCGCTCGCGTTCGTCGTGATCAACATCATCGTCGACCTCCTGTACGTCCTCATCAATCCGCGAATCAGGTCGGTGTGACATGCGACGCAAACTGACAGAGAAGCTCTCGAAGCCCGGCCTGCGCCTCGGCGGACTGTCGCTCAGCGCGAAGATCGCGCTCGGCTTCCTCGTGCTCATCGCGCTGGCCGCGATCTTCGCGCCGCTCATCGCGCCGTACGATCCGCTCGCGTCGGGAACCCCCGTGCAGCCGCCGAGCCTCGACCACTGGTTCGGCACCGACCGACAGGGCCGCGACATCCTCTCCCGGCTCATGTACGGCGCCCGCTACTCGCTCGTCATCGGCCTGGGGGCCACCCTCGTGGCCCTCGTGGCGGCCGCGGTCTTCGGCACGATCGCCGCAACGGCGCCCAAGTGGCTCGCCGAGATCGTGATGCGCGTGATGGACGTCGTCATGTCGTTCCCCGGCAT
This sequence comes from Agromyces sp. NPDC055520, assembly GCF_053619715.1. Taxonomy (NCBI): domain Bacteria; kingdom Bacillati; phylum Actinomycetota; class Actinomycetes; order Micrococcales; family Microbacteriaceae; genus Agromyces; species Agromyces sp. NPDC055520. Next base: position 49,684 of record NZ_JBSHJY010000009.1, read on the forward strand.
CGCGCTCGCCGCGGTCTTCGTCACGGTGTTCGGCCAGTCGCTGCCCGTGCTCGTGATCACGATCGCCTTCCTCTACACCCCGCAGCTGACCCGCGTCGTGCGCGCCAACGTGCTCGATCAGTACGGCGAGGACTACGTCTCCGCCGTACGGGTCATGGGCGCCTCCACGCCGCGCATCATCACCAAGCACGTCGTGCGCAACAGCCTCGCTCCGGTGCTCGTGTTCGCCACGGTGCTCGTGGCCGACGCGATCGTGCTCGAGGCGTCGCTCTCGTTCCTGCAGGCCGGCGTGCCCGCACCCGAGCCGTCGTGGGGCAACGTGATCGCCGACGGCCGCAACCTCGTGATGAGCGGCTACTGGTGGGCCACGTTCTTCCCCGGCCTGCTGATCCTGCTGACGGTGCTCAGCCTGAACGTGCTCTCAGAGGGCATGACCGACGCGATGATCTCGCCGCGGGCGCGCAAGCTGACGGTCGACGCCGCCTCGACCGAAGAGGCGACGCACGACCTCGAGGCCGAACAGGCGCCGCTGCGCGAGGGCGCGAGCCCCGACGAGGTCGCCGCCGGCATCGACGAGCTCGAGACGATCGAGGCCTCGGCCGTCGACGAGCCGGCCCTCGCCGGATCCGGGGCGGCCGTCGGAGTGGCCGCGGGGCCGGTCGACGAGACGCCGGCGCTGCCCGTCACGACGAAGCCGGTCTCGCTCGACACCCGCCTCGCCCAGCTCAGGGAGCGCGAGCTCGAGCGGCACGACCGCCTCGTGTACTCGACCGACGCGCCGCCCCTGCTCGACGTGCAAGACCTCTGCATCTCGTTCCCGCGGCACGGCGTCGTCGACGTCGTCGACCACGTGAACTTCACGGTGCGCCCGGGCGAGACCATGGCGCTCGTCGGCGAGTCGGGGTGCGGCAAGTCGATCACCTCGCTCGCGATCATGGGCCTGCTCGACTCGCGCGCGAAGATCAGCGGGCGCATCATGTTCGACGGCAGGGATCTGCTGACGATGCCGCCCGCCGAACGCAATGCGCTGCGCGGCAACGACATCGCGATGATCTACCAGGACGCGCTGAGTTCGCTGAACCCCGCCATGCTCATCCGCTCGCAGATGAAGCAGCTCACCTCGCGCGGCGGCACCCGCACCGCCGAAGAGCTGCTCGAGCTCGTCGGCCTCGACCCGAAGCGCACCCTCGCCTCGTACCCGCACGAACTCTCGGGCGGCCAGCGTCAGCGCGTGCTCATCGCCATGGCGCTGACCCGCGACCCGCGACTCGTGATCGCCGACGAGCCGACGACGGCCCTCGACGTGACGGTGCAGGCCCAGGTGATCGACCTGCTCAACCGCCTTCGCGACGAGCTCGGCTTCGCGATGCTCTTCGTGTCGCACGACCTCGCGCTCGTCGCCGAGCTGGCCCATCGCATCACGGTGATGTACGCCGGCCAGGTGGTCGAGCAGGGCACGACGACCGAACTGCTGACGCAGCCGGTGCACGAGTACACCAGGGGCCTGCTCGGCGCGGTGCTCTCGATCGAGTCCGGCTCGGATCGCCTCCACCAGGTGCCCGGTGTCGTGCCGTCGCCACGCGACTTCCCGGTCGGCGACCGGTTCGCGCCGCGATCGTCCGACCCGGTTCGCAACCGCGGGGTCGCCACGGTGCGCCGCCGCATCGCGGGCACCGACCACTACTACGCCGGGCATCCAGACGACGCGCCCGTCGAACCGATCGGGGCAGCGAAATGAACGAACCCGTCATCGAGCTGCGAGACGTGCACGTCCGCTACAAGGCTCGCAACTCGACCTTCAAGAACCGTCGGTACGTCGACGCGCTCGACGGCGTCTCGCTCACGGTGCGCCGCGGGCAGACGCTCGGCATCGTCGGCGAGTCCGGATCGGGCAAGTCGACCTCGGCCAAGGTGCTCGTCGGCCTCGAGCGCCCGACCTCCGGGCACGTGGTGTTCGCGGGCGAGGAGGTGCGGTCGTTCTCGGCCTCGGTGCGCCGCCGACTCGGGCGCATCCTCTCGGTCGTGTTCCAAGACCCGGCCACGGCGCTGAACGCCCGCATGACCATCCGCGACGCGCTGCTCGACCCGATGCAGGTGCACCGCATCGGCACCCGCGCGCAGCGCGACGCGAAGGTGCGCGACCTGATCGGCTTGGTCGGCCTGCCGGCCTCGACGCTCGACGCGCTGCCCGGCCAGCTCTCGGGCGGGCAGCGCCAGCGTGTCGCGATCGCCCGGGCGCTCGTGCTCGACCCGCAGGTGATCATCGCCGACGAGCCGACCTCGGCACTCGACGTGTCGGTGCGCGCGCAGATCCTGAACCTGCTCACCGACCTGAAGAACGACCTGGGTCTCGGCATGGTGTTCATCTCGCACGACATCCAGACCGTGCGCTACCTCTCCGACGAGATCGCCGTCATGAACAAGGGCCGCGTGGTCGAGTTCGGCACCGCGCAACAGGTCTTCGACGATCCCTCCGACGAGTACACGAGAACCCTGCTCGGCGCCGCGCCGAGCCTGCTGAACCACCAGCCCTGACGGGCGCCGACCACGACCGGCCGGCGCCGACCACCACGAACCACGAACCACGAACCACCAGGAGCTCCACCGTGACCACCACCGCCTTCCGCGGCGTCATCCCGCCCGTCCTCACCCCGTTCGACGCATCGGGCGCCTTCGACGAGGCGGCGTTCGAGCGCCTCGTCGAGCGCCTCATCGCCGCAGGCGTGCACGGCCTGTTCGTGCTCGGCTCCTCCGGCGAGGTCGCGTTCCTCTCCGATGACGAGCGCACTCGCGTGCTCGAGGCATCCGTTCGCATCGCTGCCGGCCGCGTGCCGGTGCTCGCGGGCGTCAACGAGATGACGCCCGCGCGCGTCATCGGCCAGGTGCGGCTCGCCGAGGCGGCCGGCGTCGACGCGGTCGTCGCGACCGCGCCGTACTACGCCCGCCCGAGCGCCGCCGAGGTCGAGGCGCACTTCCGCCTCATCGCCGCCGCGACCGAGCTGCCGGTCTTCGCCTACGACGTGCCGGTGCGCGTGCACTCCAAGCTCGACCACGCGATGCTCGTGCGGCTGGGCGGCGAGGGCGTGATCGCCGGGGTCAAGGACTCGAGCGGCGACGACGTGGCGTTCCGCCGTCTCGTCATGGCCAACCGCGCCGCGGGCAGCCCGCTCGTGCTCTTCACGGGCCACGAGGTCGTCGTCGACGGCGCGCTGCTCGCCGGCGCCGACGGTGTCGTGCCCGGGCTCGGCAACGTCGACCCCGAGCGCTACGTGGCGCTCTTCGACGCGGCGGGCGCCGCCGACTGGGCGCGTGTGCGCGTGCTGCAGGACGAGGTCGCCGAGCTCTTCGAGATCGTCTTCCAGGCGAGCGGCGTGAGCGGCGAGGCGGCCGGCCTGGGCGCGTTCAAGACCGCACTGGCCCACCTCGGCGTGCTCTCGTCGAACCGCATGTCGCAGCCGGTGCCCTCGCTCGAGGGCGACACCGTCGCCCGCATCACCGCGATCGTCGACCGCGCGGAGCTCTCGGCCTGATGAGCGCCGTCGTCGGCGTCGACCTCGGCGGCACCAAGATCGCCGCGGGGATCGTCGGCGCGGGTGGGGTCGTGCTCGATCGCGCTTCGGCGCCGACGCCCGCGGCCCACGGGCCGGGCGCCGTGCTCGAGACCGTCGTGCGTCTCGTGGGCGAGCTCACGGCCCGCACCGGTGCCGACATCCCGGTGAGAGGATGCGGCGTGGGCTCGGCCGGCGTCATCGATGCGGCGAGCGGCGTGGTGAGCTCGGCGACCGATGCGCTGCCCGGCTGGGCCGGCACCCGCGTGCGCGACGTGCTCGCCGCCGATCTCGGCATGCCGGTCGTCGTCGTCAACGACGTGCACGCCCATGCGCTCGGCGAGGCGCGGTACGGCGCGGGCGCGGGCGCATCCACCGTGCTGATGATCGCGGCCGGCACCGGGGTCGGCGGCGCGCTCGTCGTCGACGGCGTCGTGCACACGGGGCGCCGCGGCGTCTCGGGGCACTTCGGGCACGTGCCGTCGGTCGAGGCCGTCGGCCGGCCGTGCACGTGCGGCGGCGCCGGCCACCTCGAAGCGGTCGCCTCCGGCCCCGCGATGTGCGCCGTCTACCGCGAGCTGAGCGGCGACGCCACGGTCGTCGACGGGCGCGAGGTCGTGCGGCGGGCCGAAGCGGGCGACGTGCACGCCGAGGCATCCGTCGCCCTCGCCGGCCGTGCGCTCGGCCGCACGATCGGCGGCCTCGTGAACGCGCTCGACCCCGACGTCGTGATCGTCGGCGGCGGGCTCGCCTCGGCGGGGCCGGGTTGGTGGCGCGCCTTGCGCGCCGCGGTCGACGACGAGCGGATGCCGCTGCTCGCCGACACCCCGATCGTCGAGGCCGCCCTCGGGGCCGATGCCGCGATCGTGGGCGCCGCGGCGCTCGTCGCCCCCGCGTCCGGCCCTGCGTCCGGCCCCGCTGCGACACCCGCCGTCACCACCACCACCACCACCACCATCACTCCGGGGGAACGAGCATGACCGACCTCGACCTCAGCAGGCTGCGCGGCGGGCTCATCGTTTCGTGTCAGGCCTATCCCGGCGAACCCATGCGGCACCCCGAGACGATGGCGCAGATCGCCGAGTCCGCCGCGCGCGGCGGCGCCGTCGCCATTCGGGCGCAGGGCATCGCCGATGTGCGGCTCATCCACGAACGCGTCGCCCTGCCGCAGATCGGCCTCTGGAAGGACGGCGACGGCGGCGTCTTCATCACGCCGACGTTCGAGCACGCGCTCGAGGTGGCGCGGGCGGGCGCCGAGATCGTCGCGCTCGACGGCACTCGTCGTGCGCGGCCCGACGGGCTGAGCCTCGCCGAGACGGTGCAGCGACTCCGCGCCGAGACGGGCGTGCTCGTGATGGCCGACGTCGGGTCGGTCGACGACGGGCTCGCGGCGGCGGAGGCGGGCGCCGACCTGGTCGGAACCACGTTGTGCGGTTACACGGGCGAACGCCCGAAGACCGACGGTCCCGACCTCGAGGTGCTGGCCGAACTCGCCGAGCGGCTCGAGGTGCCGGTGATCGCCGAGGGGCGGGTGCACACGCCCGCCCAGGCGTCGGCGTGCATCGACGCCGGGGCCTTCGCCGTGGTCGTCGGCACCGCGATCACGCACCCCGCGACGATCACGGGATGGTTCGCGAACGCGGTCGCGCGTTGATGCCGTGTCGCGTCTCCCGTCGGCGGGTCGGCTCGCGCAGCCGGGCCGACACGGCGGGCACACCCCTTGCCGGTCGAACCGACTCGTTGCCCGCCGCGCCGCGATCCCTCCCCCCAGAGGGTTCATCGCCACGCTTGTTCGGGCAAACGGAGGCGACCCTCCGAATCATACGCGATCAGGCCGTGTTCCGCGAAAGCGACCCGCGTACAGTGAAACCGTGAGCTCTTCTCTCTCGCCTCGACGTGACGCGAGGCGCAACCACGAACGCCTGCTCGCCGAGGCGAAGCAGCTCTTCGGCGAACGCGGCATCGACGCACCGCTCGACGAGCTCGCGGCACGTGCCGGAGTCGGCGCCGGCACCGTGTACCGCCATTTTCCGAACCGCGACGCCCTCGTGCGCGAGCTCTACGACGACGCCGTCGCCGACCTCGAAGACTTCGCGCCGCAGATGCTCGGTGCCGAGACGGGGTGGCGGGCGATCGAGCTCTGGCTCGAACTGCTCGGCGGCTGGTTCGCGACCTCGCCGCACCTGGCCGCCGTGGCGCGTCGCATCGCCGAACTCGACCCGAGCCATCGGCCGGCCGCCCAGTTCGCGCCGATGATGGACGCGGTGATCGCGCGCGCGCAGTCCGAGGGCTCGCTGCGGCGGGATGTCACGGCGGTCGACCTCGGCGTGATGGTCGACATGCTCGGCTCGCTCAGCCAGTACGGCGACGCCTATCTGCCGTACTGGCGCCGCCAGCTCGCGATCATGCTCGACGGATTGCGCGCCCGACCCGACCTCACGCCGCTGCCCGGCGAGGGGCAGACGTTCGACGAGTTCCACGACATGACGCACGCGAAGCTGCCGGGGGCGTCAGCGCACTGAGCGCGGTCCTCGCCGCGGATCAGCCGGCGGCGTGCACCTCGACGAGGTTCGCCCACGGGTCGTCGAATGCGAGGGTGCGCCCGTCGTCGCGCGTCGCGACGCCGTAGTGCCCCATGCGCTCGCCCAGCTCGCCGAGGTCGTCGGCGCTCGGCACGACGATCTCGACCTTGCCGAGACCGAGGGCGAGGCTGCGACGGCCGGCGCCACGGCTGTTCCAGGTGTTCATCGCCATGTGGTGGTGGTAGCCGCCCGCCGAGACGAAGAGCGCCTGGTCGCCCATCTCGGCCGTGGTCTCGAAGCCGAGCCGGTCGACGTAGAACTCGCGGGCGCTCGCGACGTCGCCGACCGAGAGGTGCACATGGCCGACGACGGCGTCGCCCAGGCCGAGACCCGAGGCCGCGGCATCCGCCCCGCCCTCGGTGAGGTGTTCGCGCAGGTACGCGTTGGGGTCGAGGTAGAGCGTCGCCATCTCGATCGTGCCGTGCACCCAGCTCCACTTCGAGCGGTCGCGGTCGAAGTAGAGCTCGATGCCGTTGCCCTCGGGGTCGGTGAAGTAGAAGGCCTCGCTCACGAGGTGGTCGGCGCTGCCGGTGAAGGTGCCGGGATGCCTCGTGGCGATCGAGAAGATCGCGGTCGCGAGTGCCTCGCGGGTATCGAAGAGGATCGCGGTGTGGAACAGGCCGGCGTCGCGCGGGCTCGCGTGCTTGAGCTCGGGGGCGTGCTGCAGGATCACGATCGGCGTGGTGCCGCGGCCGAGCACGGCGACCGGGCCGTCGTGGCTCAACAGCTCGAGGGTCACCGCGTCGCGGTAGTAGCGGATCATGGCGTCGAGGTCGCCGACGCGCAGCGTCACGGCGCCCATGCCGGTGTCTGCGGCGAGCAGTCCCGCGCCTTCCGGCGCACCATTGGTTGTAATCACAACTAATGATAACCCGGGGATCGCGCTGCGTATTCCGGAGTCGTGCGGGCCCTCGCTCGTTCGACCGGCACCCGCCCCGGCAGCCGCCCCGGCAGCCGCCGGAATTGGGCCTGCCGCTCGGGACTCGCGATCCCTACGATGGAAGCACCGGCTCCCGGGGACCGACGGGGAGCCCTCCGGAGGGGACGAAGACATGGGCATGGACAACCTGGTGCTGTACGTGGCGACCTACGACGACGGTGCCACCGCCACCGACCAGTACCGCTCGCTCAAAGACGCGGAGGCGTCATCCGATCTCGAGGTCGTCTCCTCGGTCGTGATGCGCCGCGGTGACGACGGCCGGGTCGCCGTCGACGAGCACGGCACGGGCCAGGTCGCGGCCGGCACGTGGATCGGCGGTGCCGCCGGACTCGTCGTCGGGCTCTTCGCACCCCCGCTGCTCGCCGCGACGGCCATCGGGGCGGGAGTCGGCGCCATCTCGGGCGCCATCGCGAAGAAGCACGACGAGAAGAAGGTGGGCCTCGAGCTCGAGGAGTACCTGCCGAAGGGGTCGTCGGCCATCGTGGCCGTCATCGACGACACGTACCTCGACCGCATCGACGCAGTGCTGACGAAGTACTCCAAGAAGGTCGACAAGGCGATCGATCGAGAGGACTTCGAGGCGCTCGAGAAGGCGATCAGCGAGGGCGGCGACAAGATCGCGAAGGCGATCGGCTCGTAGACGAGCGGATGCCGCGGCGCGAGCTGTCGCGGCATCCGGAACCGTCGCTCAGGCGCCGGTCAGCCGCTCGAGCAGCTCCCGATACCGCGCGGCGGTCTGCTCGACGATCTCGTGGGGGAGCGTCGGCGGCTCCTCCGACACCTCCTGATCCCAGTTCGCGGCGAGCCAGTCGCGCACGATCTGCTTGTCGAAGCTCGCCATGCGCAGCTCGGGCGTCGCGGCGCTCGAGTACGCCGCGGCATCCCAATACCGGCTCGAATCGCTCGTGAGCACCTCGTCGGCGAGCGTCACGATGCCGGTCGCCCGGTCGGCGCCGAACTCGAACTTCGTGTCGGCGAGCACGAGGCCGCGGGCCTCGGCGATCGTCGAGGCTCGGGCGAAGATCTCGAGCGACAGCGAACGCAGCTGCTCGGCGGCGACCTCGCCGACGAGCTCGACCGTGCGCTCGTACGAGACGTTGACGTCGTGCTCGCCGAGCGGCGCCTTCCACGCGGGCGTGTAGATCGGCTCGGGCAGGCGGTCGCCGTTCGAGAGGCCCTCGGGCAGCGGGATGCCGCCGATGGCGCCCGTCTGCTGGTACTCCCTCCAGCCCCCGCCCGTGATGAAGCCGCGAACGACGCACTCGATCGGGAACATGTCGAGCGTGCGGCAGAGCGTGCCGCGGTCGGCGAGCTCGGCCGGCACCTCGGGCAGCTCGAGCGCCTCGAGGCGATCGTCGAGCGGGTGGGCCAGGTGGTTCGGCACCTCGGGCAACTGATCGAACCACCAGTGCGTGAGGCTCGTGAGCATCGCGCCCTTGCCGGGGATCGCGGGGGAGAGCACCTGGTCGAAGGCGCTCACCCGGTCGCTCGCGACGACGAGCACGACCGGTGAGAGGCTCAGCGGGTCGCCGGTCCAGGAGTCGTCGTCGACGAGCAGCTTCGACGGCACGTACAGGTCGCGCACCTTGCCCGAGTAGACGTGGGTCCAGTCGGGGTACTCCTGCGTTTCGCTCACCCCTCCAGTGTACGAGGGGGTGAATGCAGGAAGAACTGTGCGAAGTGCGGCGCGGCGGGCCGAGTCTGCCGGCGTGCCGCGCGATTCTTCCTGCCCTATTCGGCGACGCGAGCCGCGATGTCGGTGCGGTACTGGCCGCCCTCGAGCCGCAGGTGCCCGAGCGCCTCGTAGGCGCGGCGGCGGGCCTCGGCGAAGCCGTCTCCGACCGCGACGACGTTGAGCACGCGGCCACCCGTCGCGATGAGCGGCAGCTCGTCGGTCGCCGTGCCGGTCTCGCTCGCGGCGCCGATCGCGGTCGCGGCATGGGCGAGGTGCACTCCGGGCACGGATGCCGCGGCCTCGATGCCCTCGATCGGGCGCCCAGTCTGCGGCGCCTCAGGGTAGCCTTCGCTCGCGAGCACGACCGTCACCGCGGCATCCGCTCGGAAGACCGGTCGCGGCAGGGAACCGAGCCCGCCCGTCGACGCGGCCAGCAGCAGGCCCGAGAGCGGGGTCTCGAGGCGCGGCAGCACGACCTGCGTCTCGGGGTCGCCGAAGCGCGCGTTGAACTCGATCACGCGGATGCCGCGGCTCGTCAGGATGAGCCCCGCGTAGAGCAGCCCGATGAACGGCGTCTGCTCTTCGGCGAGCTTGCGCACGGTGGGCAGCGCGATCGTCTCGATGACCTCGTCGACGAAGGCCTGCTCGCTGCCGAATCGGCCGCCGCGCCCGTCGGAGGCGTCGGCGAGCCACGGCAGCGGCGAGTATGCACCCATGCCGCCCGTGTTCGGCCCGGCGTCGCCGTCGCGCAGCCGCTTGTAGTCCTGCGCGGGCGAGAGCGGCAGCACGTTGGAGCCGTCGGAGAGCAGGAATAGCGAGACCTCCTGCCCGTCGAGGAACTCCTCGATGAGCACGGGGCCCTGCTGCAGGTAGTGGGCGGCGTGGGCGATCGCAGCTGCACGGTCTTCGGTGACGAGGACGCCCTTGCCCGCGGCGAGGCCGTCGGCCTTCACGACGTAGGGGGCGCCGAACTCGTCGAGCGTCGCCTCGACGTCGCCCAGGGTGTCGGCGAGGTTCGCCCGGCCCGTCGGCACGCCGGCGTCTTGCATGATGCGCTTCGCGAAGGTCTTCGACCCCTCGAGCGCCGCGGCCGCCTTGCCCGGCCCGAACACGGCGACGCCGCGCGTGCGCAGGGCGTCGGCGACGCCGGCGACGAGCGGCGCCTCGGGGCCGATGACGACGAACTCGATGTCGTTGTCGAGCACGTACTCGGTGACGATCGTCGGGTCGGTCGGGTCGAGCGCGATGGTCGTCACACTGCCGCGGGCCGACGAGGTGTGGGATGCCGCGATGCCCGCGTTGCCCGGAGCGGCGATGATCTCGTGGCCGGCCTCCTCGTCGAGGAGCGCGAGGATGATGGCGTGCTCGCGCGCGCCCGAGCCGAGGACCAGGATTCTCACCGGTTCAGGCTACCGCAGCGCCGTGCCGCGAGACGGTGCTGCGAGAATGGCCGGGTGAGTTCAGACATGAGCGGCGCAGACGGCGCGAACGACGACGGGCACGACGAGGCGCACGACGAGACGTCGACCGTCGACCGGCCTGCGTCCGCGGCATCCGGCCACCGCCTGTTCTGGTGGGTGCTCGGCATCGCCGCCCTCGTGGTGCTGGCCGACCAGGCCAGCAAGTGGTGGGCCGAGGCCGAGCTGAGCGACGGCAGCACGATCCCCGTGATCGGCGACCTCATCCGCTTCGTGCTCGTCTACAACCCGGGCGCCGCGTTCTCGATCGGCACCGAGTACACGTGGATCTTCGCGATCCTCGCCGGCGTCGGTGCGATCGCCGTCGTGTGGTTCGCCTGGCGGGTCGGCTCGGTCGGCTGGACGATCGCGCTCGGCCTCATCCTCGGCGGGGCCGTCACGCACCTCGGCGACCGCCTCTTCCGCGAACCCGGGTTCGGCCGCGGCCACGTCGTCGACTTCATCGGCTACGGCGACTGGTTCATCGGCAACGTCGCCGACATCGCGATCTTCGCCGGCGCCGTGATGATCCTCGTGCTGACCTTCATGGGCATCGCGCCCAGGGGCGGGCGCGTGGCCGACGACGCCGACCGCGTGCACGACGACGCCTGAGCTCGCCTGACGGCGCTGCTCCGTCGGTGGCAGAATCACAGGTATGGCACGTGTGAGGATCGGCGACGAGATCGGCCGGGCCGCGGTGTCCGTCGTGCAGACGGTGACGGCCGATGGGGCGGATGCTGCGACATCCGTCGACCGTTCGACCCTCGCGCTCGCGGTGCGCTACTCGCTGCAGCTGCTCGCGGAGCAGGCGCCCGGCGGCACCGTCGAGGTGCGCGTGCCGCCGTTCGGCGCGGTGCAGTGCATCGAAGGCCCGAAGCACACGCGCGGTACCCCGCCGAACGTCGTCGAGACGGATGTCACGACGTGGCTCGCCCTGGCGACCGGCACGCTCTCGTGGGCCGACGCGCGCGCCGCCGGGCGGGTGCACGCCTCGGGTCAGCGCGCCGACCTCGGCGAGGTGCTGCCGGTCGTTCGGTGACGTCGCTGCCGGTCGTTCGCTGACGTCGCTGTCGCTCGCTCGGTGAGGCCGCTGCCGCCTCGCCGTCGCCGTCGCCGCGAAGGTGCGGGAGAATGGAAGGGTGACCGACTCCGTGAACGCCCCCGAACCCGACGACCGTGCCGAAGCGGCCGCGCCCGTGCCGCTCGAGACCGACGTCGAGCGCGACACCGTGACGGTGCGGCGGGCTCCGCGGTACTCGCGCTTCATCACGCTCGGCGCCCTCGTCGGCGCCGTCGTGGCGCTCATCCTCACGGCGGTGTTCCCGGCCAACGACGAGTTCGACAAGGGGCAGGTGTTCGGGTTCCTGCTGCTCGCGTGCGCGGCGGTCGGCGTCGCGCTCGGGGCGCTCGTCGCGCTCGCGATCGACCGCACCTCGGCCCGCCGCGCCACGGCCGTGACCGCCGAGCACGAGACGATCCACCCCATCGACGAGTAGCTCGCGCCCCCCTATTCTCCGCGAACGGGCAGTCGATGCCGGGTCTGTCGCTCCGAGGCGGCATCGAATGCCCGTTCGGCGGAGGAAGTGGGGAGGAGAAGTGGGGGAGGAATCGAGCGCGCGGCTCAGCTGAGCTGCGTGCGCTCCACCCAGCCGAGGTACTCCTCGGTGACGGTGCCGGTGACGTACTCGCCCGTGAAGCACGAGAGGTCGAGCTGCTCGATCGACGTGCCCTCGGTGATCGCGGCCTGCAGGTCGGCGACCTCTTGATAGATCATGTGGTCGGCGCTCAGCTCGGTCGCGATCTCGGGGATCTTGCGGCCGTAGGCGATGAGCTCCTGCCGCGAGGGCATGTTGATGCCGTACACGTGGGGGAACCGCACGGGCGGCGCGGCCGAGGTGAACGTGACCTGGTTGGCGCCCGCGGCACGGGCCATCTCGACGATCTCCTTCGAGGTCGTGCCGCGCACGATCGAGTCGTCGACGATGAGGATGTTCTTGCCCTTGAACTCGGTGCCCATGGCGTTGAGCTTCTGGCGCACCGAACGCTTGCGCTCGGCCTGGCCGGGCATGATGAACGTGCGGCCGACGTAGCGGTTCTTGTAGAAGCCCTCGCGGTACTCGATGCCGAGCTTCTGCGCGACCTGCATCGCGGCGGGGCGCGAGGAGTCGGGGATGGGCATGACGACGTCGATGTCGCCCTTGTCCATGTGGGTCTCGATCGTCGTGGCGAGCCGGTCGCCCATGCGAAGGCGCGCCTCGTAGACCGAGATGCCGTTCATGATCGAGTCGGGGCGGGCGAGGTAGACGTACTCGAACGAGCACGGCACGAGCACCGCGTTCTTCGCGCACTGGCGCGAGATCATCCGGCCGTCGAGGCCGATGAAGATCGCCTCGCCGGGGCGCACGTCGCGCACGATCTCGTAGCCGCCCGACTCGAGCACGAGCGACTCGGAGGCCACGATCCACTCGTCACGGCCGTTGCCGGCGGTGCGCCTGCCGAGGATGAGCGGGCGGATGCCGAACGGGTCGCGGAATGCGAGGAGGCCGTAGCCGGCGATGAGCGCGATGACGGCGTACGAGCCCTCGACGCGTTCGTGCACCTGCTCGACGGCGGTGAAGACCTGGTCGGGGTCGAGGTCGAGACCCGTGATCTGGCCCTGCAGCTCGGTCGCGAGCACGTTCAGCAGCATCTCGGTGTCGCTCGTCGAGTTCACGTGGCGCCGGTCGATGCGGAACAGGTCTTCCGAGAGCTCGCGCGTGTTCGTGAGGTTGCCGTTGTGCACGAGGATGATGCCGTACGGCGCGTTCACGTAGAACGGCTGCGCCTCCTCTTCGCGCTCTGCGGCGCCCTTCGTGGTGTACCGCACGTGGCCGAGGCCCATGTTGCCGATGAGCGAGCGCATGTCGCGCGTGCGGAAGGCCTCGCGCACCTGCCCGCGCGCCTTCGCCATGTGGAAGACGGGACCGTCGGCAGTCGCGATGCCCGTCGAGTCCTGACCGCGGTGCTGCAGCAGCAGCAGGCTGTCGTAGATCTGCTGGTTGGCCGGTTCAGTGGAGACGATTCCGACGATGCCGCACATGCGAGCAATGGCTCCTCGAAGGTGGGGGAAGTGTCCGAGCAGGACCCCTCAATCCTCGCATACGCGCGCGTGTGAGCCGTCAGGACGGAGGCTGCTGCTCAGCTGAGCACCCCCACCCGGTCTCCGAGCCCGTCGAAGGGCGGAATCAGTACTCCGAGGGCTTCGCGAGCACGGCCATCGTGCACCGCGAGACGCAGACGAGCCTGCCCGAGGCATCCGTGATCCTGATGTCCCAGACCTGCGTCGTGCGGCCGCGCGTGAGCGGCGTCGCCTCGCCGTACACCCAGCCCTCGGCGACCGGCCGCACGTGGTTCGCGTTGATCTCCATGCCGACGCAGTAGAACTTCTCAGGGTCGACGGTGAGGGTCGCGCCCCAGCTCGCGAGCGTTTCGGCGAGGGCGACGGATGCCCCGCCGTGCAGCACCCCGCCGGGCTGGCGAGTGCGGTGGTCGACCGGCATGCGCCCCTTGAGGGAGTCGTCGGTCGCTTCGGTGATCTCGATGCCGATGGCTCGGATCATCGTGTCGTCACGGGAGTTCGCCCACTCGAGGGAGGGTTCGCCGAACCAGATGCTCATGCCGTCGAGTCTGGCATGCGCGGCTACGCGAGCTCGGCGATGATCGGGTGCATGGCGTCGTCGAATGCCGCGGCATCCGCCCGCAGGGTGTCGGTGACGGCGACGGTCATGGCGCCGATCCACCACACGCCCGACTCCGCGAGCGGCGCCACCTCGACGTTCAGCTCGAACGAATGCGCTCGCCGCCCGACCTCGCGCTCGTGCTCGGCGATCGTGCCGGCGTAGGCGCGATACGAGTCGCCGCGGCGGGCGGCCGAGGCGTTGCGGTACCCGGCGTGCGCCCACTCCGACCACGCTCGAGCGGCCTCGGCGTGCGGCACGATCGCGGCGGCGAGCACCTCGGCGCCCGAGACCGGCAGCGCCACCTCGGTCTCGAAGGCGTCGACGAGTTCGAGCGGCACGTCCGACGGATGCGCCTCGGGCTCGACGGTCATCGCCCACCAGGCGCGCCATTGGCGTTCGAGTCGGTCGTGCTGGTCGATCTGGAGGCGCTCGCCGACGGCACCGACATCGCGCAGGCGCGGCAACTCGACGGGGGAGGCGATGCCGAGCACTTCGCGCAGATAGAGGGCGAGGAGCACCGGGCGACTCGCATTCTCACGGATCACCCACGACGGTGTGCCCCCCGGCTGCATGGCAGCATTTTAGCTCTCGCACGGCGCATCGGCACGGTTCGGCTCGCGGGGCGCGGGTACGCTTGTCGGGTGACCTCGAACTCGTCCTATGCCGCTGCCGGAGTCGACACGCACGCGGGTGATCTCGCCGTCGAGCTGATGAAGGCGTCGGTCTCCGCCACGCACGGGCCGAACGTGCTCGGCGGGGTCGGCGGATTCGCGGGGCTCTTCGACCTCTCGTTCGCGAAGGACTACTCCCGCCCGCTGCTCGCGACCTCGACCGACGGCGTCGGCACGAAGATCGCCATCGCCCAGGCGCTCGACAAGCACGACACGATCGGTCAAGACCTCGTGGGCATGGTCGTCGACGACATCGTCGTGGTCGGCGCGAAGCCGCTCTTCATGACCGACTACATCGCGTGCGGCAAGGTCGTGCCCGAACGCATCGCCTCGATCGTCACGGGCATCGCCCGGGCCTGCGCCGAGACCGGCACCGCCCTCGTCGGCGGCGAGACCGCCGAGCACCCGGGGCTCATGGGCGAGGGCGACTACGACGTCGCGGGCGCCGCAACCGGCATCGTCGAGGCCGACCGCCTGCTCGGTGCCGAGAAGGTCGAGGCCGGCGACGTCGTCATCGCGATCGCCTCGAGCGGCCTGCACTCCAACGGCTTCTCGCTCGTCAGGCACATCCTCACGAGCGCCGGCATCGGGTACACCGATTCCTCGGCCGAACTCGGCACCACCTGGGGCGAGGCCCTCCTCGAGCCCACGCGCCTCTACACCGGCCAGCTCGTCGAACTGCTCGCCGGCCCGCACGGCGACGCCGTGCACTCGCTCTCGCACGTCACGGGCGGCGGCATCGCCGCGAACCTCGCCCGTGTGCTGCCGCTCGGCTCGTGGGTCGAGCTCGACCGGTCGACGTGGTCGCCCGCCCTCGTCTTCCGCGTGCTGAACGACCTGGCCGGCACGACGCTCGAGTCGACCGAGGGCACCTGGAACCTCGGCATCGGCTTCTTCGCCGTCGTGCGAGCGGATGCCGCGGCTCCCGTCATCGCGGAGCTGGAGCGCCTCGGCCTCCCCGCGTGGCAGGCGGGTGTCGTCACGATCGGCGCTCGCGACCTCGCGGGCTTCGAGCAGGGCGCCAAGGGCGTCGACGGCGGCGCGGTTCGACTCGTCGGCTCCTACGCGAGCTGATCGGCCGCCCCGTGCGCACACCGGTCTCGATCGGGCTCATCGGCACGACCGATGCGTCGATCGTCGCGGCGCTCGCGCCGCGCATCGAGCGACTCGGGTTCCGAGCGCTGTGGCTCAACGACGTGCCCGGCGGCGACTCGCTCGCCGGTGTCCGCGTCGCGGCGGACGCGACCTCGTCGCTGCGCCTCGCGACCGGGGTGATCCCGCTCGATCGGCGGCCGGTCGACACCCTCGACCTCTCAGGCCTTCCCGCAGCACGACTCACGCTCGGGGTCGGCTCGGGTCGTTCGCGGCATCCGCTCGCCCTCGTCGCCGACGGCCTCGCCGCCCTGCGCGACGCGAGCGACGCCGAACTCGTCGTCGGTGCGCTCGGCCCGCGCATGCGCCGACTCGGCGCCGAGCGGGCCGACGGGCTGCTGTTCAACTGGCTGACCCCGCAGGCGGCGGTGCCGGCCATGCACGAGATGCGCGAGGCCGCCGGTGAGCGCGCGCCACGCGGCATCCTGTATGTGCGCACGATCGTCGAACCCGACGCCCGCGCCGTGCTCGAAGCCGAAGCCGAGGCGTACGCGCGGGTGCCCGCCTACGCGGCGAACTTCGCGCGGCTCGGCCAGCGCGCCATCGACGCGACGATCGCCGACGCCGACGATCTCGCCGCCTACGACGGTGCCGCCGACGAGATCGTGCTGCGCGCGATCACGCCGAACGGCTCGCTCGCCGAACTCGAGCGCTTCGTCGACGAGGCCGCGGCGTGGCTCGCGGGCATGCGATAGCGCCGACAGCCGAACGAGAGTTCAGTGGATGCCGCGTGGCCGACCGCTCACCGGAAGGACGGGCCTGTCGGTGGAGCGAGGTCGGAGCGAGTCGGGAGGCGAACGCGCTCAGGCGCGCTGTTCGTCTCCGGCGACGTAGGTGTCGTCGTCTTCGGCGGCATATTCCGCCCACTTCGACGCCTCTTCGCTGTACTCGTCATGCGGCGAGCTCGTGAGCTCGCGCTCAAGCGCGTTGTAGTCGGTGTTCGGGCTGAAGTACTTCAGCTCCCGAGCGACCTTGGTGTGCTTGGCTTTCTGACGGCCGCGCCCCATGCGTGACCCCCTTACGACATCTGGCCGGGTGGATTCGATCGTCACCCGGCGCTCATCTGATAAATGAATTCGTCCAACCGCCAGTTTAGCACCGACGTCGACACGGTTCGGCGTCGCCGGAAGGCATGCCCGAGGTCGTATGGTGGGCTTTCGGCTCGCGTGCTGCGAGCACACAGCAACCCGTGCTGAGATTGTCAGGTGATGACGAGCCCCGAACGCGTGAAGGTCGTGGTGATCGGCGCCGGGCAAGCCGGTCTGTCGGTCGCCTTCTACTTGCGCCGGTTCGAGCTCGTCGCCGACGACGACTTCGTCATGCTCGATCGCGCACCCGGGCCGGGCGGGGCGTGGCAGCACCGTTGGTCGTCGCTCAGGCTCGGCACCGCCCACCGCGTCAACGACCTGCCTGGCATGTCGGAGCTCGGGCTGAGCTTCGACACCGCCGACCGCAACCTGCCCGCGAAAGAGGTCGTCGCCGACTACTACGACCGCTTCGAGCAGCACTTCGACCTGCGGGTGCGGCGGCCCATGAACGTGCGGCAGGTCGTGAACGCCGGGGTCGACCTGCTCGTGCGGTACGAAGACCTCACGCCCCAGCCGCTCGAAGAGGCGAAGGCGGCGCGCGGACTCTTCGGGCGTCGGCGCAAGACGTTCGAAGAGCCCGCCACGCCGACGGCGCCGCAGCACGAGATCAGCACCCAGTTCCTCGTGAACGCCACGGGCACGTGGGGTTCGCCCTTCGTGCCCTACTACCCCGGCATGACCGACTTCGCCGGGCGCCACGTGCACACCTCCGACTTCACCGACGCCGAAGACTTCCGCGACAAGCATGTCGTCGTGGTCGGCGGCGGCACCTCGGCCATCGGCTTCATGCTCGAACTCGAAGACGTCGCCGCCGGGCTCACCTGGGTGTCTCGGCGCCCGATCGACTGGCTCGACCGGCAGGAACTCGACCTCGAAGGGGCATCCGCCGCCGTCGCCATGCAAGACGAGGCCGCGCGCTCGGGCCGGGCACTGCCCTCGATCGTCAGCGGCACCGGTGTGCCGAAGAGCCGTCGCATGGCCGCGGGTATCGAGCGCGGGCTGCTCGTCGCACGGCCGATGTTCGACCGCATCGAGGCCGACCGGGTCGTCTGGGAGGGCGAGGACTCGGGCATGGCCCGGGCCGACGTCATCATCTGGGCCACGGGGTTCCGCCCCGACCTGCGCCACCTCGCTCCGTTGAAGCTGCGCGAGAAGGCGGGCGGCATCACCGTCGGTCAGGGCGCGGCATGGAGCGACCCGCGCATCTTCCTGGCGGGCTACGGGCCGCAGGCGTCGACGATCGGTGCGAGCCGGGCCGGCCGCATGATCGCCCGCCAGATCATGGCGATGCTCTAGGCGTTCCCGCCCGCCGCTGCGCCCGTGAGTGCGCCTGCCATGCGCCCGCTCCCCGCGCCTGTCCCATTTCGCGCGAACGGGCAGTCGATGCCGCGTTCGGGGCGGCTGAGGCGGCATCAACCGCCCGTTCGCGGGTCGTGGTCACGAGACGTCGCGGGCGCGTCGGCCGAAGGTGCCGGCGGTGACCGTGCGGTACGAGTCGCGCACCATCGACTCGAGCACGTCGAGGTCGACGTCGTCGAGGTTCTTGAGGTAGAGGCATCCGACGCCCGTGGTGTGCGGGCCGAGCTTCGCGAGCGCGTCCGCGTGCGCGTCGACGCCCTCGGGGAAGTAGATCGTCGTCGCGGCCTTGCGGGGCGAGAAGCCCGCGGCTCCGGCACTGCCCTTGCGGCCGCTCTCGTATTCGTAGCGGTACTCGCCGAAGCCGATGATCGACGGGCCCCACATGCGCGGCGGCTCGCCCGTGACTCGCGAGAAGAGTTCGATCAGGGTCTCGGCGTCGCGTCGTCGCACGGGGTGGGCGACACGATCGACGAACTCGGGCACCGAGGCATCCGTGTAGTCAGTGGCCATGTCGGCAGCCTACGGCCGGCGACCGACCGACGCAGCCTAGCGCCGCTGCTTCGGCTCGGACTCGGCGAGCGGCCGGCGCGGCACCGGGCGCACGGGCTCTCCGCGGCGATCCTGACCCGGCAGCGGGCGCGAGCGGCGCCCGTAGAGCAGGTCGGAGGAGTCGAGCAGCCACGGCACGAGCGCGACCGTGACGCCGTGCACGAGCAGCAGCTTCTGGCGGATGCGCCGGGCCTTGTGGTTGTGCAGGATGCTCTCCCACCAGTGCCCCACGATGTACTGCGGCATGTAGACGGTGACGACCTCGGAACCGTGTTGTTCGCGCCGCGACTTGATGTAGGTGATGAGCGGGTAGCTGAGATCGCGGTACGGTGAGCTCAGGATGCGCAGCTTCACGTGGATGTTCTGCTTGACCCACTGCTTCTTCAGCTGCCGCGTCTGCTCTTCGTCGAGCGAGACGTGGACCGCCTCGAGCGAGTCGTGTCGCGCGGCGATCGCGTAGTCGAGGGCCTTGAGCGTGGGCTTCTGCATGCGGCCGACGAGCACGATCGCGTGGTCTCCGCTGGCGCCGAAGGTCGTGGTCGGGTCGACCTCGATCTCTTTCTCGACATCGCGGTAGTAGCGGTTCACGCCCATCATCAGGAAGAACAGGATGGGCATCAGCAGGAACACGATCCACGCGCCGTGCGTGAACTTCGTGACGGTGACCACGATGAGCACGACCGCGGTCATCGCGGCGCCGATCGCGTTGATCACGAGCGCACGCAGAATCGCGCCGCGGGTGAGCGGTGCGGCAGTGTCGCGCGGGTCGGCGTCGCGCGCGCGCTTCGGCGCACCCTTCGCCGGATGCCGCAGCCGCGAGAGCTCGCGCAGCCAGTGCCGCACCATACCCGTCTGGCCGAGCGTGAACGAGACGAAGACGCCGATGATGTACAGCTGGATCAGCACCGTCAGGTTCGCCTGGAAGATCAACAGAATGAGGGATGCCGCGAGCGCGAGGATCACGACGCCGTTCGAGTAGATCAGGCGGTCGCCGCGGGTCGAGAGCGACTTCGGCGCGTAGCCGTCGCGGGCGAGCACCGAGCCGAGCAGCGGGAAGCCGTTGAACGCGGTGTTCGCCGCGAGCAGCAGCACGAGGGCGGTCGCCGCCTGGATCACGTAGAAGAACACCGTGGCGTCGCCGAACGTCGCCGCGGCGACCTGCGCGATGAGGCTCGGTTGCGGCTCGGTCGCGCACTGCGTCCAGCCGATCAGGTCGCACGGGTCTTCGGCGTAGTGCACCTGCGAGATGAGCGCGAGCGCCGTGAGGCCCGCGAAGAGCACGATCGCGATGCCGCCCATGAGCACGAGCGTCATCTGGGCGTTCTTCACCTTGGGCAGGCGGAACGCGGGCACGCCGTTCGAGATGGCTTCGACGCCCGTCAGGGCGGAGCATCCGCTCGCGAAGGAACGCAACAGCAGCAGGATGATGCCCGCTTGCGTGAGTGACTCCGCCTGGACGCCGAACGCGGCCGACTCGGCGACCGGAGGGTCGCCCATGAGGGTGCGCGTGAGACCGATCGCGACCATCACGAAGACGCTGCCGATGAAGAGGTAGGTCGGCACGGCGAACGCCTTCGACGACTCCGAGACGCCGCGCAGGTTGATCGCCGCGAGGATGATGACGAAGACGATCGCGAGCTCGACCCGGAACGGGTTCAGCTCGGGGATCGCCGAGATGATGTTGTCGACGCCCGAGGCCACCGACACGACGACGGTCATGACGTAGTCGACGAGCAGGGCCGACGCGACGACGAGACCGGCCTTCTCGCCCAGGTTGCGGTGGGCGACCTCGTAGTCGCCGCCGCCCGAGGGGTAGGCGCGGATCAGCTGCCGGTAGCTCGCGACGACCGTCACGAGCAGCACGACGACCGCGAGCGCGACCCACGGTGCGAAACTCAAGAAGGCGAGGCCGCCGATCGTGAGGATCATCAGCAGCTCTTGCGGCGCGTAGGCGACCGACGAGAGCGGGTCGCTCGCGAAGATCGGCAACGCGAAACGCTTCGGGAGGAGCTGCCCCTCGAGTTTCTCGGTCGGCAGTGGATCGCCGATGATCCAGTGTTTCGGCGATTTCAGCTCGGCCGGCGGTGTGTCCGCCTCATCCGTCACGGCGCTTGAGACTACACCCGCGGCGGCCGGTGTCAAGTGCACCGTCAGGTGTGCCTCGGAGAACCGTCAGATGCGCCTTGTAGAGTTGTGGCGACTCTTCGATCACTCGACTTTCCGGGGGCGCTTGTGAACCGTGCGACGCAGCTCGCGCGAGGCTCGGCGACCGCGCTCGTCGCCCTGTTCCTGGCGGCGTTCTCGCACGGCGTCGCCGCCGGCGAAGCGCCCGGCGGGGTCGGACTCGTGCTCGCGGGCATGGTCGCACTCGCGGCATCCGTCGCCTTCGTCGGCCGCCGCGCGACTCCGCTGCGCACGGCGCTCGCGGTGATCGTGAGCCAGGGGGCGTTCCACGTGCTGTTCGGGGTCGGCGCGGGCGCCTCGAGCGGATCGTTCGTCATGAGCGGTGATGGGCACCACCAGGCCGTGGCGTTCGTCGACGGCGGTGGCGTGGCCCCGGTCGGCCACGGGCATGCCGACACCGCCATGCTCCTCGGCCACGCGCTCGCCGCGGTCGCGACCATCTTCTACCTGCTCGCGGTCGAGCAGGCGGCGTGGCGAACCCTCACGGCGACCGCTCGTCGCTTCGTGCTGCGGCTCACTTCGCCGGTGCCGCAGCTCGCACCGCTCTCCTCCGTCGTCCGCCGCGTCTCCTCGACCCGCGTGCCGCGGCTCCGATCACGATTCCGCTTCACCACCCTCGGTTCCCGGGGCCCGCCGCTCCTTCTCGCCTCCGCGTAATTCCGCCGATCGGCGGAACCCAGAGAATTCCGGATGCCCTGCGGCCGCGCCAACCGTGAGCACCGCCCGGCCCGGACCCGAGGAGAGAGACTCCCATCGCAATGAACACCCCGACCACCACCGCGACCACCCTCGACATGCGGGAGCGCACCACGCGCCTGCGCGGCATGGTGCTCGCCGCCGCCGCGCTCACCGTCGCCGCCGGCATCACCCTGGCGGGCGCATCACCCGCCCTCGCGCACGACGAGCTGCTGGCCTCGAGCCCCGAACCCGGCCAGGTCTTCGAGACCGCACCCGCCGAGGTCTCGCTCGACTTCTCGAACGACATCATCGAGGTCGGCACGGCGATCGTCGTCGTCGATCACCACGGCGGCGACGTCGAGGTCGGCGACCCCGTGATCGCGGGCGCGCACGTCACTGCGGCGCTGCCGACCGATCTCGAGGGCGAGTACCAGGTGCGCTGGCGCGCCGTCTCGAGCGACGGGCACCCCATCGAGGGCACGATCGACTTCGGCGTCGGCGCCGACGCCACGGGTGTCTGGACCGAGGAGCCGGCCCACGACGACGCGGCGACCGACGAGGCGCACGATGACGGCGACCACGCCGAGGGCGACCACGCCGAGGGTGACCACGAAGACGCCGATGCCACCGCCCAGAGCGGCCCCGACGGCTGGGCCGTCGCCGGGTTCGTCGTCGGCGGGCTCGGGATCCTGGCGCTCATCGTCGCCGTCATCCTGAACGCGAAGCGCAAGAGCGCCGGCCCCGGCGCGGGTTCGGGCGACGGTTCGGGCAAGGGTGACGGCCCGACCGGCACCGGCACCGGCACCGGTACCTCCGGCGACGACGCCTGAGCCCGGGGGAGCAGCACACATGCGTTCCACTGCGATGACCCCTGCCCTCGGCGCCGCGATCGGCGCCGCCCTCGCGGCCGTGCTCGCCCTCGCCGGGTGCGCCGGCGCACCACCCGCCGAGACCCCTGCCGCGTCGGTCGAGGCCGAGGCCGCGACATCCGTCACCGTCACCGATGCGTGGGTCAAGGCCGGCGACGACGGCATGACCGCCCTCTTCGGCACGCTCGACAACGGCGGCAGCGCCACGATCACGTTGTCCGGCGCCGAGACCGGCGCCGCCGAGATGGCCGAGCTGCACGAGACCGTCGAGTCCGACGGCGCGATGACGATGCGCGAGAAGGACGGCGGCTTCGAGATCGCCGCGGGCGGGCACCTCGTGCTCGAGCCCGGGGCGAACCACGTCATGCTCATGGGCCTGACCGGGCCGTTGCGCGCCGGTGACGAGGTCACCGTCACGCTCGCGTTCTCCGACGGCTCGACGCTCGACGTGGTCGCGCCCGTGAAGGACTACCAGGGCGCGAACGAAGCGTACGACGACGGCCACGAGGCGCACTGATGACCGGCGAACCCGGCGGCTCCGGGTTCTCGCGGCGGCATCTCCTGTTCGGGGGTGCCGCCGCGGCCGGAGCCGGTGCCGCGGTCGCGCTCGGCGCCTCCGCCGCGATTCGGGCGGGAGCGGGTGCCGCAGGCGCGGGGGGCGCGATCGATGGGGCCGGTGCCGCCATCGGTGGCGCCCTCTCGGCCACGGCCGTCGGCGAGGCGATCGTGCCCTTCCACGGCGTGCACCAGGCGGGTATCGAGACGCCGCCGCAGTCGCACGCGCTCTTCGTCGCGCTCGATCTGCTGCCCGAAGTCGATGCGGCGGCACTGCGCCGCATGCTGCGGGTGCTGAGCGACGACGCCGCTCGCGTGACGCAGGGGCGCGCGCCCCTCGCAGACTCCGAACCCGAGCTCGCCGAGGTGCCCGCCCGGCTCACCGTCACGTTCGGCTTCGGGCCCGGGCTCGTCGCCCGCGCCGATGCCGAGGCGCCGAGCTGGCTCCGCCCGTTGCCGCCGTTCGGCATCGACCGCCTCGAGCCGCGCTGGAACGACGGCGACCTGCTGCTGCAGATCGCAGCCGACGATGCGGTGACGGTCTCGCACGCGGCGCGCATGCTGCTGAAGGATGCACGCAGCTTCGCCGCCGTGCGCTGGACGCAGCGCGGGTTCCGCCGTGCGGCGGGCTCCGAGCCCGAAGGTCGCACGATGCGGAACCTCTTCGGCCAGCTCGACGGCACCGTCAACCCGAAGCCGGGTACGGCGGACTTCGACGAGCTCGTCTGGTCGGGCGGCGAGCCCGCGTGGATGGCCGGCGGCACCTCGATGGTGCTGCGGCGCATCGCGATGGACCTCGACGGGTGGGACCGGGTCGATCGGCCCGGGCGCGAGGCATCCGTCGGGCGACGGCTCGGCTCGGGTGCCCCGCTCACGGGCGAGCGCGAGCACGACGAGCCCGACTTCGACGCGCTCGGGCCGGTGGGCTTCCCGGTGATCCCCGACTTCTCGCATCTGCGTCGGTCGCGGAGCGATGAGCCGGGGGAGCGCATCTACCGGCGCGGGTACAACTACGACGAGGCGCCCGCCGGGGCTTCCGTCTCGGATGCCGGGCTGCTGTTCGCCTCGTTCCAGGCCGACGTCGACCGGCAGTTCGTGCCGATCCAGCGGCGACTCGACGAGCTCGACCTGCTCAACGAGTGGACGACGCCCGTGGGCTCGGCGGTGTTCGCCGTGCCGCCGGGCTGCACCGAGGGCGGCTACATCGGCGACACCCTCGTCTGAGCGCGCTCGCTCACACGGCTACGCGCGGGGAGGCGGCGCGAGGTCGACGACCCAGTCGTTCGTCTGCAGCACGAGACCGGGCTTCACCTCGAACGACTCCTCGCCGAGCAGGCGGAACCCCGCCTTGCGGCAGACGGCGTTCGACGGCGGGTTGTCGACGCGCGGGTAGGCGTGCACCGGCAGCACCTCGCCGGCGGCTCGGGCCGCGTCGAGCATCGCCATCACCGCGGCCGGGGCGATGCCCTGGCCGCGGTACTCGGCCTCGACCGACCAGCCGGCCTCGAGCGCGGGCTCGCCGTGCCAGTCGTGCTGCCAGTAGCCGATGATGCCGACGCCCTCGGCGTGGCCGGGGATCACGATGCGGAACTGATGGCCCGTGCCCTCGCGCAGCATGCGGAGGTAACGCCCGTGCCGGGCGAGCACCTGCTCGTCGTTCTCGGGGCCGCCGAGCTGGTCCATGAGCTCGTGCGTGTTCGCGCGGTGCAGGAGTGCGAGGTCGTCATCGGACCAGGGGCGAAGCTCGATCGAGGGCATGCGGTCATCACACCACCGCCCACCGACACGAACGACGAAGGGCGGCGCCCGGGGAGGCGCCGCCCAGCTCAGGGGGTCGTCGGGGTTCGGCTCAGTGGTCGCCGAGCGTCGCGAGCACGTCGGCCCGCACCTGTGCGAGGCGGGCGCGCAGCAGGGTGACCGTCTCGGGGCTGACCCGACCGCGGCTCGCCCGCGTGCGGAGGTCGGTGCGCAGTTGCTGGCGGAATTCGCTCAGCACGAGGTCGGCCTCGTGCACCGCACGGCTCGTCTCAGCGCGGGCGTCGCCGCCCCAGCCGGTGGTCGAGGCGCTTCCGCCCGCCGAGCTCGCCGCCGACGCCGGCATCTTCGTCGACGCGCGCTTGGCCTCGCGGGCCGCGCTCGCGAGTTCGGCACGCAGCGAGCGCATCGCGTCGTTGACCTCGGCGCGCACTCCGTCGGCGAGACGTCGCACCGAGTCGGTCACCTCGTTCTCGATGCCGTCGAGTTCGTCGCGGCGCGCCTCGAGCTCGGCGCGGCCCGCGTCGGTGATCTCGTACACGGTCTTGCGGCCGTCGGTCGACTTCGAGACGAGCCCCTCCTCTTCGAGCTTCGAGAGGCGGGGGTAGATCGTGCCGGCACTCGGGCTGTAGGTGCCGCCGAAGCGGTCGGAGAGTGCCTGGATCAGCTCGTAGCCGTGGCGCGGCTGCTCGTCGAGCAGGGCGAGCAGGTAGAGGCGCAGGCTGCCGTGGGCGAAGACGGGAGGCGTCATGCTGCGCCGCCCTGATCCAGTCGAGTGGATGCCTCGTCGTCGCTCGAGCCCGACGTGCTCGACGCGTCGCCGGGGCGTGCGCCCGAGGCATCCGATGCACTGTCGGCCTTCTCGCGCCGCATGACCGAGATCGAACCCGAGACGCTGTTCGCGCCGAGGTCGAGCCAGCGGCCCGAGAGCTCGCCGGTGACGCGCTCGAAGCCCTTGCCGAGCATGCCCTTGATCGTCGTGTCGTCGATGAGCACCGTGCCGCCGACCGTGTTGATGCGGTAGCGAGCACCGGCGCCGGGGGCGAAGCGCACGGTGAGGTTGCCCGAGACGGTGTTCGTGTCGATCCGGTCGGGTGTGCTGTACGCGTCGAGGATCATGTTGCCCGACACCGTGTCGGCGTTGAACGAGCGCACGTCGCCCGTGGCGACGACGTCGCCCGAGACCGAGTGCGCGGTGATGCGGCCGGTGTGGTTGCCGGCCGAGACCTCGCCCGAGACGGTCGACAGCTCGACGTCGCCCTCGTGGTTGTCGAGCACGAGGTCGCCCGACACGGTCGAGAGCTTGGCGTCGGTCGTGAATCCCGAGACGAGCGCGTCGCCCGAGACCATGCCGAGCTTCATGACGACGTGCCGCGGGGCGAGGATCGACACCTCGGCCTTCGCGTTGCCGGCCCAGCCCTTGAAGACGTCGATGAAGTTGTCCCACCGCAGTTGCGGGTGGTCGATCTCGAGCGAGTCGCCGTCGATCTCGATCTTCAGGTCTTTGCCGGTGACGTTCGTGACCTCGACGCGGGCGCCGGGCTCGTCGTGGGCGATCACGTCGACCTTGCCGCCGATGAGGCTGACCTTGAGCTTGCGAACCAGTTCGAGGTCGATGACCCGGGTCTCGCCCGGGTTGACGACCCACTTCTCGATGGACATGCCGTGCTCCTTCTGTCGCGGTTGCGTTTCGTGTGCGAGGTGCGGTTGCCGCGACATCCGCTGCCCTCGAAATCTGTGACGCGATATATCGCGTGTTCGATATGAACACGATATATCGCGTTTGCGGTGTTCGCAAGTCACACCTCTCTTCGCGCGGGTGTGTTGCCCGTTCAGGGGATGTTGCCGACACGCCGCTGCAGGGGCCGCATGCGCCCGCGTGTTGCCAGAATCCCCTGAACGAGCAACAGGCCGAGCGGATGTCGCGGGGCTTGACATTGACGCAGCGTCAAGCTTTACCGTTGCAGCAGTGGGGCAGAACCGCCCCGATCACGAGGACACACGAGAGGAGCCGCCGTGGACTGGTCGATCCAGGAGATCGCGAAGCTCGCCGGCACGACGAGCCGCACGCTGCGTCACTACGACGACATCGGGCTGCTCGCGCCGACGCGCATCGGTTCGAACGGCTATCGCCGCTACGACGACGCCGCGCTCGTGCGCCTGCAGCGCATCCTGCTGCTGCGGGAGCTGGGGCTCGGCCTGCCCGTGATCGGCGAGGTGCTCGACCGCGAGGCGAGCGCCCCCCACGCGCTGCGCAGCCACCTCGAATGGCTGCGCGGCGAGCAAGACCGGCTGGCGCGGCAGATCGCGTCGGTCGAGCACACCATCGGAGCATTGGAAGGAGGTGAACGACTCATGGCGGAGGACATGTTCGACGGCTTCGACCACACCCAGTACAAGGCGGAGGTCGAAGAGCGCTGGGGCGCGGACGCGTACGCGAAGAGCGACGTGTGGTGGCGCTCGATGAGCGCCGACGAGAAGGCCGGCTGGCAGCAGCGGATGTCGCAGCTGGGCCGTGACTGGATCGCGGCGCACGAGCGGGGTGTCGACCCCGCGGGCGACGAGGCGCAGGCGCTCGCGCAGCGCCAGTTCGACTGGCTGCGAGGCATTCCCGGTACGCCCGGCGGCGGCGGTGCCGGCCCGAGCAGGGAGTACTTCCTCGGGCTCGCCGAGATGTACGTGGCCGACGAGCGCTTCGGCGCGAACTACGGCGGCCCGGCAGGCGCCGAGTTCGTGCGCGACGCGATGACCGCGTACGCCGAGCGCGAGCTCTAACGGGCGGTGCAGTCGCCCCCGAGGTGTCCCGGCCTCGGGGGTGACTGCCGTCCGGGTGCGCCGGTCAGACGGCGGGGGTGGCGGAGGTCGCGGGGCCCGCGACATCCACTCGCTCGGTGCCGACCGGGGCCGATGCAGGGGCCGGCGCGGCCGCCGGCGCGACCGGCGGCGAGACCGCTGGGCGCTTGATCGCGAACATCGGGATCGTGACCTGGCAGAGCGGGCCGACGAGCAGGGCGAACGCGACGGTGCCGATGCCGACGTTGCCGCCGAGCGCCCAGCCCGCGGCCAGCACGACGAGCTCGATGCCGGTGCGCACGATCCAGATCTTCCAGCCGGTGACGCGGTGCAGGCCCGTCATGAGGCCGTCGCGCGGGCCGGGGCCGAAGTGCGCGCCGATGTAGAGGCCCGTGGCGATGGCGAGCACGACGATGCCGGCGGGCAGCAGCAGCACGCGCACCCAGAGGTCGAGGCCCGACGGGATGAGCCAGAGGCCGATGTCGGCCGAGGGGCCGACGAGCAGGGCGTTCATGACGGTGCCGAAGCCGAGTCGCTGCCGGATCGGGATCCACAGCAGCAGCACGAACCCGCTGACGATGATGGTGATGACGCCGAAGCCGAGGCCCGTCTGCTTCGCGATGCCCTGGGTCAGCACGTCCCACGGGGCCACGCCGAGTTCGCCGCGCACGATGAGGGCGATGCCGATGCCGTAGAGGAACAGGCCGACGAAGAGCTGCACGAAGCGGCGCGCGAGCACCGGCGCGGGGTCTGGGGAGGTGAAGCGCGCGAGGCGTGTGGACGGCGCGGTGCTGGCGGTGCGGGGCATTCTGCAATCCAATTACATGATTGGCCTGTTCGCAAAGTGCCAATTCGTCTAAAGTGGCTCGAATGGCGGAGTCCACTCTGAGCGCCAGGGCGCTCGACACCCTGCTCGGCGACTGGCGCGGCGGCGCCGGCAGCGCGTACCACGCGCTCGCCGAGCGCATCCGCCTGCTCGTGCTCGACGGCCGCATCCCCGTCGACACCCGGCTGCCGGCCGAACGCGACCTCGCCGAGCGGCTCGGCCTCAGCCGCACGACCGTGACCGCCGCCTACCGGCACCTGCGCGAGCAGGGGCTCGTGCTGAGCGTCCGGGGCTCTGGCAGCGTCGCGCGGCTGCCGGGTGCGCCGACCATGCTGCCTCCGGCCCCGGCAGCCGACTACATCGACTTCTCGAAGGCCGCCCCGCCCGCCCTGCCGTGGCTGCCCGACCTCGCACGGCAGGCCGTCGACGACCTGCCCGAGCACCTCGGCGACGCCGGGTTCGACCCCATCGGTATCCCGGCACTGCGCGCGGCGATCGCCGACCGCTACACGGCGCGCGGGCTGCCCACGACGCCCGAGCAGATCATGGTCACGATCGGCGCGCAGCACGCGATCGCCCTGCTCTCGCGGGCACTCGTCGGCCGCGGCGACCGGGCGATCATCGAGGCGCCCACGTATCCGCACGCCTACGAGGCGCTTCGAGCGGCGGGCGCACGGCTCGTGCCCGTGGGGGTCGCGCCGCGCGATGCGGTCGGCGACGCGGCCGGCGACGCGGCCGACCGCGTTGCCGACTCGAGTGGGCGCGCCGACCGTGCCGACTCGAGCGACCGCGCCGAGGCCGAGGCGCTCGTGCGCGCGATCGGGCACTCGAACCCCGTCGCCGCCTACCTGATGCCCGACTTCCAGAACCCGACCGGTCGCTCGATGAGCGCCGAGACCCGCGAGCGCGTGCTCGACGCCGCCGCCCGGCAGGGCACCGTCATCGTCGCCGACGAGACGACCGGCGAACTCGACATCGATCGCCCCGAGTCGCTGCTGCCGATGGCCGCCTACGGCCCGGCGATCATGGTGGGATCCGTCGGCAAGACCGTCTGGGGCGGCGTGCGCGTCGGCTGGATCCGCGCCGATCGTCCGCTCATCCGCCGGCTGCTCGCCGTGAGATCGCCGGGCGACCTCGGCACGCCGATCATCGAGCAGCTTCTCGTCACGCGGGCGTTGTCGCACATGGACGACATCCTCGACCTGCGCCGCGAACAGCTGCGCGCCGGGCGCGACCGGCTCGAGGCGCTGCTCGCGCAGGCCGTGCCCGAGTGGCGGGTGCCGCACGTCGACGGCGGCATCGTGACCTGGGTCGGCCTCGGCGCGGCGGTGAGTTCGCAGCTCGCGCTCGCGGCGCGGTCGCAGGGCCTCATCGTCGCCGCGGGTCCGAGGTTCGGCATCGACGGCGCGTTCGAGCGATTCCTGCGGCTTCCGATCTGCTATCCGGCCGAGACGATGGATGCCGCGGTGCAGGCGCTCGCCCGCGCCTGGCACTCGCTCTCGGGGGCCGCCCCGGTGCCCGACCAGAGCCTGTTCGCCTCGGTCGTCTGAGCGCACAGGCTGCCAGCGCTGTCGCGCTGCCCGCGCGCACTGTGCTGCCCGCACATTCCCCGAGTTGCCCGATCTTGGTCGAATTCGGGCGACTCGCGTGATGTTCGAGGCGGGGTGGGAGCGGGCCCGGCGCCGGTAGGGCGGCGCCGGGCTCGACTCCGTTGCTAGCGCTTCAGCGCGAACCGACGGATACCGACGAGCACGAGGCCCGCGAGCATCGCGAGCGCCGCGAGCCCGAGGCCCGAGGCGTCGGCGCCCGTGGAGGCGAGCGTCGATGAACCCGTGCCACCCGAGCCGCCCGCCGAGGCGACCGTCGACCCGCCGTCGTCACCGGGAGTGGTGGGCGTCGTCGGGTCGGTCGGATCCGTGGGGTCCGTCGGATCCGTGGGATCGGTCGGGTCGGTCGGGTCGGTCGGGTCGGTCGGATCGGTCGGGTCCGTCGGGTCCGTCGGGTCGACGATGGTCGTCGCCCCGTCGGTCTCGCTGTCACCGATCACCGAGATGGCGTTGCCGCCGATCGTGATGGGCAGAGACAGGTTCGGCAGCAGCTGTGTTCCCCCGAGCAGCCCGCCGTTCCCGCCCGTCGTCGCGGAGCCGCCCCCGGCTCCGTGCGCGACGACCGTCTCAGCGCCGGTCGACGTGCTGTCGCCCACCCCCGAGATCGCATTGCCTCCGACCGTCACCGGCAACGCGAGGCTCGGCAGCAGTTGCGTGCCGCCGAGGATCGAGTCGTCGCCGCTGGTCTCGGCCGATCCGCCGGCCGGGCCGGAGCCCGAACCGACGCTCGTGGCCGCGCCCTCGCTCGTCGAGTCGCCGATGAGCGAGATCGCGTTGCCGCCGATCGTCACAGGGATCGAGACGCCGACGAGCGCCTGCGTGCCGCCGAGCAGCGAGTCGAGCCCGCTGGTCACGGCACCGGCCGGGGCCGTGCCCTCGGCAGCAGGCGTGGCCGCCGGAGCGACCTCCGTGCTCGCACCCTGCGACGACGAGTCGCCGATGAGTGAGATCGCGTTGCCGCTGAGCGTCACGGGGATCGAGACGTCGACGAGCGCCTGGCTGCCGGAACCGATGCCGTCGTCACCCGAGGTGACGGCGACCGGCGCGGCATCCGATTCGGCCGGAGCAGCCGCCGGAGCGACCGCCGTGCTCGCATCCTGCGACGACGAGTCGCCGATGAGCGAGATCGCATTGCCGCCGAGCGTGATGGGCAGGTTGATCGAGATGCCGGCCTGGGTTCCCGACAGGATCCCGTCGTCGCCCGTCGTCTCGGCCGCGTTGGCGGCGGTGGCGCCGAGCAGCGTAAGCCCCCCGGCGAAGAGGGTCGCGTAGAGCGCCCTCAAGAGCAGTTTCTTCATTTCCAGTCCTCCTGAACTGATGGGTGAATTCGCTTCCCGTGCAGGGAGCGATGACCGATTCCGCCTCACGTGCAGGCGGAACGGCCCCCGTCAGTCAGGGGTGGAGTCGGTGTCGTAGACCGGTGACGACGGCAGCTCGTCGTCGACCGAGTGGAGTGCGAGCGACGCGAGCGCGTCGAGTTCGAGGGCGGCGTACGCCGCGTCGGAGGTGCCGGATGCCGCGGCGCCGCCGCTGCCCGAAGCGCCGGTGCCCGAACCGGTGGCGCCGGGCGCTGGCGCGGGCGTGCTGAGCGCCGGGGGGCCGTCGCCGGGCGGAGTCCCGCCGTCGGCGGGCGTGATCGTGCCGATCGACGCCGCGTCCGGGCCGCCACCGACGCCGGACCAGCCGGCGCGGCTCGATACCGGTGCACCGGAGGATGCGCCGGGCGGCCCGCCGGACGCGCTGCCGGCCGAGGGCGGCAACTCGCCGGGCACCCCTGGGTCGCCGGGGCCGCCCGGTTGACCGGGCTCCGAACCATCGACCACGCCCGGAATCAGCGGGATCGACGGAAGCTGGGGAAGCACGCCGCTGCCGTCGGTGGGCAGCGCGGGCATCGTGCCGACGACGGTGCCGAGCGTGTCGTCGACGACGCCCGAGACGGGGCCGAGCACCCCGCCGACCGTGCCGTTCGGCAGCAGCGCGCCGACGATCGGCAGCTCGCCGACGATGCCGTCGACGAGGCCTGCGACCGGGGTCGTGACGCCGCCCGCGATGCCACCGTTGGTGACGGCGCTGACGGTGCCCGTGACGCCGTTGACGATCGTGCCGACCGCTGCGTTGCCGCCGCCGACCACGGCGTTCGCCGTGCCGGTGACGGTGTCGACCGCCGCGGGAACGACCGCCGAGACGGGCTCTGCGACCGGCTCGGGCAGCGCCGCGACGACGGGTTCGACGACCTGGTTCACCGGGGCGACGACCGTCTCGACGACATCGCTGACGAGCCCGCCGACGGCGCCGGTCACGTTCGTCACGCCGCCGACCAGCGAGCCGACCGTGCCGAGCAGGCCACTGCCCGAATCGCGTTCGTCGGCCGAGGCGCTCGGGGCGCTCGAGAAGAGCGAGACGACGAGCCAGGCGGTGGTGAGCGCTGCCGCGAGAAGGGCGTAGCGGAGCCACGGCACCTGCCGTGCGGCATCCGCGGAGCTCATCGACACCCCTTCTCGTCGCTTGCCGACCAAGCCTATTGAGGTACGTCTCATGCAGACCACCCCCGAACGGGGGTGATGCGGTACTCCGCTCGACCTCCTGCAGCGCGGAAGCCGTGTGAATTTCATCGGGACGTGATATCCGCCGCGACCGCGCCTGCGAGAATCGAGCAATGCACCTGCTCGCTGCGCTCAGCATGAAGAACCGTGCCCTCATCGCGCTCATCACCGTCGTCGTCGCGATCTTCGGCGGCATCTCGCTGACGAGCCTGAAACAGGAGCTGGCGCCGTCGATCGAGTTCCCGCAACTGTCGATCGTCACGAGCTACCCCGGGGCGTCGCCCGACATCGTCAACACCGACGTGTCGACGCCGATCGAGACCGCAATCCAGGGCATCACAGGACTCGAGTCGACGTCGACGACGAGTTCGACGGGCCTCTCGCGCGTCACCGCGAGCTTCACCTACGGCACCGACCTCGCCTTCGTCGAGCAGAAGCTGCTCTCGGCCGTCAACCGCATCTCGAGCCAGCTGCCCGACGACGTCGACCCGCAGGTCATCGCGCTCAGCCTCGACGACTTCCCGGTGCTGCAGATCGCCGTGACCGGCGCCGACGACATGAGCGCCCTCTCCGACGAGCTCGAGCGCACGACGCTGCCCGAGATCACCGACGGCGACGGGGTGCGCGAGGCGAGCCTCGTCGGCGAGATCGGCCAGCGAGTCACGATCATTCCCGACCCCGCGAAGCTCGCGGCGTTCGGCATCACGCAGCAGGCGATCCGCGACGCCCTGTCGCAGAACGGCCTGCTCGTTCCCGCGGGCACCATCACCGAGGGCGACTCGACGTTCGCCGTGCAGACGGGCACCCGCATCGGCAGCGTCGACGAGATCGCCGCGCTGCCGGTGCTGGGCGCGACCGAGCAGCAGATTCCGGATGACTCGGCGGAGACGCCGACCGATGGCACCTCGGCTCCCGACACCGCGAACCCCGAGGCCGCGAATCCCGACGCCTCCGCCGGCGACGCGCCGCCCTCGACGGATGCGGGCGCCGAGGGCGCGTTCTCGTCGGCGGCCACGAGGCGCGTGCCCGTTGCGGTGACGATCGGCGACGTGGCATCCGTCGGGCTCACCGACAACCCCGTCGCGAGCATCTCGCGTGTGAACGGCGAACCGGCGCTCACGATCTCGGTCACGAAGCTGCCCGCCGCGAACACGGTCGAGGTCTCGAACGCCGTGACCGCGCTGCTGCCCGGCCTCGAGTCCTCGCTCGACACCACGAACCCCGGCGCGACCTTCACGGTCGTCTTCGACCAGGCGCCCTACATCGAGCAGTCGATCGAGTCGCTCGCGACCGAGGGACTGCTCGGACTCCTGTTCGCGGTCATCGTGATCCTCGTCTTCCTGCTCTCGGTGCGGGCGACCCTCGTCACCGCGATCTCGATCCCGACCTCGGTGCTCATCACCTTCATCGGACTGCAGGCCGCCGACTACACGCTCAACATCCTGACGCTCGGCGCGCTCACGATCGCGATCGGCCGCGTCGTCGACGACTCGATCGTCGTGATCGAGAACATCAAGCGGCACCTCGTCGAGGGCGTCGACAAGGCAGCGACGATCGTGCACGCCGTGCGCGAGGTCGCCGGTGCCATCACCGCCTCGACGATCACGACGGTCGCGGTCTTCCTGCCGCTGGCACTCGTCGAGGGCGTGACGGGCGAGCTGTTCCGGCCGTTCGCGTTCACCGTGACGATCGCGCTCGTCGCCTCGCTGCTCGTCTCGCTCACGATCGTGCCGGTGCTCGCGTACTGGTTCCTGAAGCCCGCGACCCTTCGACAGGCTCAGGGACCCGAGGAGGTCGAGGCCGAGATCGCGGCCGCCGCGTTCGTCGACGACGTCTGGCTCGCGCCCGAGCTCCGCGACGAGTCAGGGGCCACGGGGCTGCCGGTGGCCCGCACGAGCGGTGGCACCGGTGTCGCCGGCCGAACCGCGACCGGCGCGACGGCAGCGACCGTCGCGGCAGCGACCGCGGCGGCAGCGACCGTCGCACCCGCCGACGAGCTCGAACACCCCTCGCGCCTCCAGCGCGGATACCTGCCGATCATCGGGTGGACCCTCAGGCACGGCGTCATCACACTCGTCGTCGCCGCCCTCGTGCTCGGCGGCACCATCGCGCTCATCCCGTTCATGAAGACGAACTTCATCGGATCCTCGGGCCAGAACACTTTCCGCGTCGCGCAGGAACTGCCGATCGGCACGAGCCTCGACGCCATGGACGCAGCCTCCCAGCCCGTCGAGCAGGCGATCCGCGACACCGAGGGCGTCGAGACCGTGCAGACCTCGATCGGCTCCGGGAGCGGGCTCTCCGCGGCGTTCGGCGGCGGCGGAGCCACGATCACCTACTCGGTCACGACCGACGAGGGCGCCGATCAAGACGCACTGCAGGCGAGTGTGCGCGACGATCTCGACGCGCTCGACGACGTCGGCGAGGTCACCCTCGCCGCCTCGAGCGGGTTCGGCGCCTCGAGCGACATCGAGGTCGACATCACCGCCTCGAACGCCGAAGACCTGGAGGCGGCGACCGACGCCGTCGTCACCGAACTCGAGGGCGTCGACTCCCTCTCGCAGGTCACCTCGAACCTGTCGGCGTCCCAGCCGTACGTCGCCGTCACGGTCGACCGAGCGGATGCCGCGGCCGCAGGCTACTCCGAGGTCGCCCTCGGCGGCTTCGTCTCCGCCGCGATGCAGCCCCAACGCGCCGGTTCCGTCGTGATCGACGAGAAGACCCTCACGATCTACCTCGCGACCGACGACCCGCCGGTCACCGTCGAGGAGCTCTCGGCCCTCGAGGTGCCGACGCCCGCCGGCCTCGTGCGGCTCGATTCGCTCGCCACCGTCGAGAACGTCGACGGACCGGCATCCGTAACCACCGTGCAGGGCCTGCGCAGCGCGACCGTCTCGGCCACACCCTCGAGCGACGACCTCGGCACCGCGAGCGGCGCGGTCGCCGCCGCGATCGACGCGGTCGACCTCCCGGCCGGCACGACCGCGTCGATCGGCGGTGTCAGCGCCGATCAGCAGGAGTCGTTCTCGCAGCTCGGGCTCGCGCTGCTGGCTGCGATCCTGATCGTCTACATCGTGATGGTCGCGACGTTCCGCTCGTTGCTGCAGCCGCTGCTGCTGCTCGTGTCGGTGCCGTTCGCGGCGACCGGCGCCATCGCACTGCAGGTCATCACGGGCGTGCCGCTCGGCGTCGCCTCGCTCGTCGGCGTGCTCATGCTCGTCGGCATCGTGGTGACGAACGCGATCGTGCTCGTCGACCTCGTGAACCAGTATCGGGATCGCGGCATGAACGTGCGCGACGCGCTCGTGCACGGCGCCTCCCGGCGCCTGCGGCCCATTCTGATGACGGCGCTCGCGACGATCTTCGCGCTGCTGCCGATGGCGCTCGGCATCACCGGGCACGGCGGCTTCATCTCGCAGCCGCTCGCGCTCGTCGTGATCGGCGGACTCGTGTCGTCGACGGCGCTCACGCTCGTCGTGCTGCCCGTGCTCTACGACCTCGTCGAGGGCGGGCGCGAGCGGCGCCGCGCGAAGCGTGCCGCAAGGGCGGCCGCTGCGGCGGCGGCTGCGGCCCCGGGTGCGGATGCGGCGCCTGCCGCGCCTGCCGACGCGGCGGCCGAGTAGCCCCGGTCGTCAGGTCCGAGCAGACTCCTGCCTGTTTCCCGATCAGGGGATTTGGGCGACACGCCGCCTGGCGGGGTTGCCGGTGCGGCGTGTTGCCGAAATCCCCTGATCCGGCAACACCTGCGGGGGCGAGTCCGGCAACACCTGCGGGGGCGAGTCGGGCAGCGCCCACGGGGGCGGGCGGCGCTACGGGGCGGGCGGAGTGAGCGCGGCGATCTTCGCGAGCAGCGACGCCCGCTCGCGCTCGTTGCCGGTGAGCCCGGCGGCGGCCTCGAGTTCGACGCGCGCTTCGCGCGTGCGGCCGAGCCGGCGCAACAGTTCGCCGCGCACCGCGGGCAGCGGCGCGTACCCGGCGAGACGCCCGCTCGCGACGAGGGCGTCGACGATGCGCAGCGCCGAAGCCGGGCCCGTCGACATCGCCACGGCGACCGAGCGGTTCAGCTCGACCACGGGTGACGGCGCGAGTCGCCCGAGCGCCTCGTAGAGCACCACGATGCGCGCCCAATCGGTGTCGTCGACCGATGCCGCGACCGCGTGGCACTCGGCGATCGCCGCCTGCAGCCCGTACGCGCCGCGCCCGCGGCCGATGGCATCGGCTCGGGCGAGCGCCGCCCGACCGCGCTCGATCTGCGCGCGATCCCAGCGCGACCGGTCCTGCTCGTCGAGCGGGATCGGCGTGCCGTCGCGTGCCGTGCGCGCCGCGAAGCGTGCGGCGGTGAACTCCATGAGGGCCACGAGCGACTGCGCCTCGGGCTCGCGGGGCATGAGCCCCGCCACCATGCGGGTGAGCCTGAGGGCCTCGGCCGAGACATCCGCTCGCAGCCATTCGTCGCCCGACGCCGGCAGGTGACCCTCGTTGAAGATCAGATACAGCACCGAGAGCACCGAACCGAGCCGCTCGGCGTACTCGTTCGGTTCGGGCACCTCGAACGGCACCTTCGCCGCGGCGAGCGTCTTCTTCGCCCGCACGATGCGCTGCTGCACGGTCGCGGTCGGCACGAGGAAGGCCCGCGCGATCTCGTCGGAGCCGAGACCGCCCACGATGCGCAGCGTCAGCGCGATCTGCGCCTCGCGCGAGAGCACGGGGTGGCACGAGACGAAGATGAGCCGCAGTACGTCGTCATCGATCGTGTCGGGGTCCCAGAAGGTGTCGGATGTCTCGTCGCCCCGTTGCTCGAGATCGCGGGCCAGCGCGGCGTAGCGCTCGTCGAGTCGCTCGCGGCGGCGCCATCCGTCGATCGCCCGGCGCTTCGCGACCGCCGTGAGCCAGGCGCCGGGGTTGTGCGGCACCCCCTCGACCGGCCACTGCCCGAGCGCCTCGACGAGCGCCTCCTGCGCGAGGTCTTCGGCTTGGCCGACGTCGCCGACGAAGCGGGTGAGGGTCGCGACGATGCGAGCCGACTCGATGCGCCAGACGGCGGCGATGGCGCGCCGGGCACGGTCGGCCGCGCCGGAAGCGGGCGCGCCCGCGCCCGCGGCCGCACCGGAAGCGGCGTCCGCCGGCCCGACCGCACCCGGGGCATCCGTCTCGTTCATGTCGCCGGGGCGGTCAGTCGGCCGTGCTCGCGGTGCCGAGACGACCCTCGGCCTCTGCACGCCAGCCGGCCTCCTTCTGGATCCACTCGTTGTCCTGCGGGAAGTCCTCGAGCTCCGTCACTCGGCGCACCTCGAGCTTCGAGCCGGGGCCCAGGGGGCAGCGCTTGGCCCACTCGGCCGCCTCTTCGGGGCTCGAGGCCTGGATGATCCAGAAGCCGTTGAAGAGCTCCTTCGTCTCGCCGTAGGGGCCGTCGGTGACGACCGGGGGAGTCGAATCGAAGTCGACGACGAAGCCCTCCTTCGCATCGGTCAGTCCCTCGCCGCCGAGCAGCACGCCGGCTTTGATGAGCGACTCGTTGTAGGCGCCCATGGCGGCGATGACCTCGGTGAAGTCGAGGTTCTCGTAGTCCTCGACGGCCTGGTCGTTCGAGCGCATGATCAGCATGTACTTCATGGTCGTTCTCTCTTTCGTGGGAGGGGGCCGAAGTGCCCGCCTCACTCTGGCGTCGAACGGGCGGCGGCCGGATCGACAGGGCGCCGAGAATCTCTTCCCCTCATTTTCCACGGTGGTCGGGGCTTGCGCACGAGATACCCTAGGGGGGTATAGTGGTGGCGACGACGAAAGGAATCCCATGACGCTCGCACCAGACGGCAGAACCGAGATCGACCTCGCAGGCGGCGGTTGCGCCTGCTGCGCGGTCGACACGACGACGGATGCCGCGGCTCCCGCCGAGGCCACGGCCGGCGCGTCGCTCATCGAGACCAGCTTCGGCGTCGAGGGCATGACGTGCGGCAACTGCGTCGCCCACGTGACCGAAGAGCTGTCGGCGATCGACGGCGTCGACTCCGTCGAGGTCGAACTCGTGGGCGGCGGCGTCTCGGGCGTCACGGTGCGCGGCAGCGCACCCGTCTCCGACGCCGTGATCGCCGCGGCGGTCGAAGAGGCCGGATACCGGGTGGCGTCGCGATGAGCGGTCGCGGCGCAGCGCGCGGTGCCGCGGCGCTCGCGCTCGGCGTCGCCGGCGTGCTCGCGCTCGCGGGCTGCGCGAGCGGCACCGCCCGCGACACCGCCGGCATGCCGGGCCACGGCGGCCACGCGGCGACCGAGACCGAGGCGCCGGCCGCCGCAGACGGCACGGGCACCGCGGCCGACGTCATGTTCGCGCAGATGATGATCCCGCATCACGAGCAGGCACTCGAGATGAGCGGCATCGTGCTCGCGAAAGCGGGGCTCGACCCCGAGGTCGCCGCGCTCGCCGAAGAGATCGAGGCGGCGCAGGGGCCCGAGATCGCGCAGCTCGAGGCCTGGCTCGACGAGTGGGATGCCCCGCGCGAGATGCCCGGCGGCGGGCACGCCATGGCCGGCATGCTGAGCGAGGAGCAGCTTTCGGCGCTCGACGCGGCCGACGCGGCATCCGCTTCGCAGCTCTTTCTCGAACAGATGATCGCGCATCACGAGGGAGCCGTCGACATGGCTGAAGTGCAGATCGAGAGCGGCTCGCATGACGGCGCGATCGAGATGGCCGAGGCCATCGTCGCCTCGCAGACCGCCGAGATCGAACGCATGCGGGCTCTGCTCGCCGGGTGACCCGAGGGTCTACGGTCGAAGTGGGGGCGCAGCGCGGCGGCGAACGCCGCGCGGCCTCCACCGTGACCGACCGCTCCCGGAGGACCCATGGAACGCAGCGACACCGACGACGACCTGCTCCGGCAGGCCCGTGAACCCGCCGTGGCGGCATCGTGACCACCGGACGGGCGATCCAGATGCAGGGCTCGGTCGCCCGCTCGCCGTTTCCGCCGATCGCCGCCTTCGCCTTCCTCTCCGACTGCCACACCGGTGCGCTCGTCGGCCCCGACGGGTCGATCGGCTGGCTCTGCCCGCCCCGCTTCGATGCGCCGAGCGTGTTCGGCACGCTCCTCGATCGGCAGGCGGGCTACTTCCGCTTCGGCCCGTTCGACGTCAACGCGCCGTCGGCGCGTGCCTACGAGCCGGGCACCAACGTGCTCGTGACGACGTGGAAGACCCCGACCGGCTGGGCCGAGGTGCGCGACGCGCTCACGATCGTGCAGAGGTCCGTACCCGACACCACGACCCCGCACACCCGCGCGCCCGCCGACGACGATGCCGCCCACTGCCTCGTGCGCACCGTGACGTGCCTCGCGGGGCACGTCGAGATGGAACTGCTCTGCGAGCCGGTCTTCGACTACGGGCGCATCGGCGCCGAGTGGGAGACGAGCGACGAACACGTCGCGACCGCGAGCGGCGAAGGGATGACGCTGCGCCTCCGCTCCGACCTTCCGCTCGGCGTGCAGGGCGGGCACGTGCGTGCGCGGCACACCCTGCAGGCGGGCGAGCGCGCCTTCTGCTCGCTCTCGTGGGCCGACGACCTCGCCGGGCCCGCGACGTTCGAGGAGGCCGCCGCCGAGCTCGACTCGACGATCGCCTACTGGCGCGACTGGCTCGGCGATGCGACCATCCCCGACCACCCGTGGCGCGAGGCGCTCGAGCGCTCGGCGCTGACGATCAAGGGCCTGACCTACATGCCGACGGGTGCCACGGTCGCCGCCCTCACGACCTCGCTTCCCGAGTCGCCCGGCGGTGAACGCAACTGGGACTACCGCTACAACTGGATCCGCGACTCATCGTTCACCGTGCAGGCGCTGCACTACCTCGACCTCGACTGGGAGGCCGACGAGTTCGTCGAGTTCCTCTCGGGGCTCGAGGCCAACGACGACGGCTCATTGCAGATCATGTACGGCATCGACGGTCGGCGCGACCTCACCGAGTCGACGCTCGACCACCTCACGGGCTATCGGGGCGCCAGGCCCGTGCGCGTCGGCAACGGCGCCTTCGCACAGCGGCAGAACGACCTCTTCGGCGCGGTGCTCGACGCGATCCTCATGCACGCCCGTCGCAGCCAGCGGGTGCCGCGTGCGCTCTGGCCACTCATCCGCTCGCAGGCGGAGTGCGCCGCCACGTGCTGGCGCGAGCCCGATCAGGGCATCTGGGAGGCCCGCGGCGAACCCCAGCACTACGTCTCGTCGAAGATCATGTGCTGGGTCGCGCTCGACCGGGCATCGCAACTCGGCGCGCTCGTCGGCGACGCGGAGTCGGCGACCAGATGGCGCGGGGTGGCCGACGACATCGCGGCCGACATCCTCAGCGGGGGAGTGAGCGAGCGGGGCGTGCTGCGCCAGCACTACGGCAGCGATGCGCTCGATGCCTCCGCCCTGCTCGCGGCGATCTACGGGTTCCTGCCGCCCGGCGACGAGCGGCTCCGCGCGACCGTGCTCGCGATCGCCGACGAGCTCACCGACGACGGCTTCGTGCTGCGGTACCGCACGGATGAGACCGACGACGGCTTGTCGGGCCGAGAGGGCACGTTCCTCATCTGCTCGTTCTGGCTCGTGTCGGCGCTCACGATCATCGGCGAGGGCAAGCGCGCGCACGCCCTCATGGAGAAGCTGCTGCGCATCGTCTCGCCGCTCGGCCTCCTCGCCGAGGAGCTCGACACCGAGACCGGCCAGTACCTCGGCAACTTCCCGCAGGCGTTCTCGCACCTCGCCCTCATCGAGGCGGCGCGGCGCATCATCATGATCGAGCGGCTGCTCGAGTACGCGTGAGCGGCTGCTCGAGTTCGAGTGGGCTGAGGCTCGGCCCGTGAGTGAGATGCAGGACGAGCGCTCGGTGACCTGCCTGAGACGCCGGTACGTCCGCTCTCGTCCTGTATTCGGTCACGAGGCTCGCCCGCGACGGCCCGCGCAGTGCTGGCGCCCCCGCTTCGCGGCCTGTTAGGTTCACCGCGGAGGTGCACGTGCGAGGTGCACGGAGTAGGAGGGCTATGGCCGCGCAAATGGCCGGCGACGGCGCCGGCCGGGGATCCGGCACGGGCCCGGCGCTCGGTCCGCCGCCCCGCGGTGCGTCGTCGGGTGTCGACGACCTGCCCGTCGAGCCGCACGCCTGGGGCGACGACGGCCCGCCCACCGAGGCGTACAGCCGAGTCGGCGA
The DNA here is from genome assembly GCF_053619715.1 of Agromyces sp. NPDC055520. Classification (NCBI taxonomy): domain Bacteria; kingdom Bacillati; phylum Actinomycetota; class Actinomycetes; order Micrococcales; family Microbacteriaceae; genus Agromyces; species Agromyces sp. NPDC055520. The sequence goes on from NZ_JBSHJY010000009.1 coordinate 91,402, forward strand.
CACCGAGCGCTATCGCCCGCTGCACGCGTTCGCCCTCGCACTGGCCGACGACCTCGAAGCCGAGTTCGACGTCGAGCGCGACGACGAGCCGCCCCTCGATCCGGACTTCACCGAGGGGGTAGAGGTCGTCGGCGCGATTCGCCTGACGCCGCGGGCGGCCGATGCGGCGGCCATCCTGATCGGGCTCACCTCGTTCCCGGGCCTCGTCATCCGATTCGGCGAGTTCACGAGGCATCCGCTGCCGTTCTGCGGGTGCGACGCGTGCGACGAGCGCCTCTCCGACGTGGTCGACTCGGCGCGCGAGAACGTCGACGCCGTCGTGTCGGGCGGATTCGCAGAGGCATCCGGCGGCTGGGTCTCGTTCCGCACCGCGCGCGGGTCGAGCGAGGGCGGCGGGCAGGAGCCCTACGGCCCGCGTCGCGCCTGGGCGGCATGGCCGCGCCGCCTCG
>NZ_JBSHJY010000010.1:0-89503 GCF_053619715.1 Agromyces sp. NPDC055520
TCGTAGCACAGCGGATGCCCCGTGGCCGATCGATCGGCCACGGGGCATCCGTCGTTGGTGGCGGGCGTCGTGACGCGCCGGCCGCTGCCGCCCGCGCTGCTCAGAGCGGGAGGAAGCCGGCGCTTCGGTGCAGTGCGTCGCGCTCGGCGAGCGCCGCTTCGGCAGTGGCGCGGGCCTCGATGCGGCGCTGCAGCCGGTCGCGGTCGTTGCGTCGCGCTTCGCGTTGCAGGCCCCAGCTCGCGAGGCCGAGGCCGCTGCGCACCGCCCAGCCTGAGAGGAGGCGGGCGTCGGGGGAGAGGAGCGTGGTCATCATTCCTCCTTCGGAGAGGTGTCGTTCGTTCGAGAGGTGTCGTTCGTTCGGGCGGTGTCGCCGGTCGGCTCGCCGCGCACGAGCGGAAAGGCGTTGACGTGGATCTGCACCGGCCGCGAACCCGGCGTCGGCGTGCGCTTGTACGCGTCGATGTACTTCTTCAGCACCAGGTCGATGTCGACGACGAGCCCGTGCAACTGTTCGGGCGTGAGACGCAGGTTGATCGTGTCGGAGGTCGCGATGTCGAGCCACTCGGCGCCGAAGACGTGCTCGCCCTCGGCGACGAACTCGCGGAAGTTCTGCTCGCGGCCGCGGAACCACTCGTCTTCGACGAGTTTCACCGCGAGCCGGTCGGCGCTGCCCGGCGGCAGCGATCGGGCATCGGGGATCGCGATGGAGCCGGGCGTGCGCTCCCACCAGCGCTCGCGGCCCTTGCCCTTCGTCGTGTCTTCGCGCACGAGACCGGCGCGCTCGAGCTGCCGCAAGTGGTAGCTCGTCGAGCCGCTCGACTCGCCGAGCCGCTCGCCGAGCCCGCTCGCGGTGAGGGGGCCGTACGCCGACAGTTCGTCGTAGATGCGCACCCGCAGTGGATGCGCGAGGGACTTGAGGCTCGCGGCGGGCAGCACGTGGTCGATGCCGGGGTGGCGGCTGCTGCTCGGCTCAGCCGTGAGGTCGGGGTTCGAGGTTGCCATGTTGCAAAGATACCGCTGCAAAAGAATCTTTGCAAGGGTTTGTTTGCAAGGGTTTGTTTGCATGTCCCGGGCCGGCTGTTCAGCTGGCGGTGACCGTGCCTCAGCGCGCGAGCAGCGGCGCGAGCCGGTAGGGGATGAGCTCGCCCATCGCGAGCGAGGTCTCGGTGCGCTCGACGCCCTCGATCGCGAGGATCTCGCCGTCGATGCGGAAGAGGTCGTGGGCGTCGCGGCAGACGACCCGGACGAGCAGGTCGAACGCGCCCGAGAGCCCGTGCGCCTGGATCACCTCGGGGATGCGCGCGATCTCGTCGACGACCTCGCCGAGCAGCTTCTGGCGCACATGCACCGAGATGAAGGCCTCGATCGGGTAGCCGAGCGGCGCAGGGTCCATGCTGCGCTCGAACGAGAGGAACGCACCTGACGCCTCGAGGCGGGACATGCGCGCCTGCACCGTGTTGCGCGAGAGGCCGAGGCGATCTGCCAGCGCCACCACGGTCGCCCTCGGGTCGGGGGCGAGCGCCGTGAGGAGCGCCTTGTCGACAGCGTCGTAGCCGGTCATAACGCCAGACGATAGCACGGGCACGGTGGTCGCAACCATGCAACATGCTCAACGTGATTCAGCATGGTTGAGCTGTGTGCGAGATCGACGTACGCTCAGGGTATCCGGCAGTGACGCCGGGCGCGGGCAGCCCACGAAGCGAGCCCGCCGACAGCGAGGATCGACGATGACACCATCCGACCGAGACGCCACCGCACTTCTCACCCCGCGCGAAGTGACGACGCCCGACGAATTCATACAACTCGTGACCCCAACGGGCGAGCGCCGTGCCAACGCCGAGTTCGACCCCTGGATCGCCGACATCGACCTCGGTGCGCTCGGCCGCCTGTACCGCGACATGACGATCGTGCGTCGCATCGATGCAGAGGCCACGGCCCTGCAGCGCCAGGGCGAACTCGGCCTCTGGCCGCCGCTCGCCGGCCAGGAGGCCGCGCAGATCGGCTCGGCGCGCGCGCTTCGCGACGACGACTTCATCTTCTCGAGCTACCGCGAGCACGCACTGGCCTGGGTTCGCGGCGTCGAGCCCGCCGAACTGCTCTCGGTCTGGCGCGGCAGCGCGGCCTCGGGCTGGAACCCGTTCGAGCACGGCATGGCCGTGCCGCAGATCATCATCGGTGCACAGGCGCTGCACGCCACCGGTTACGCCATGGGGCTCGCCTGGGAGGGGTCGGATGCTGCGGCCATCGCCTACTTCGGCGACGGCGCGACGAGCGAGGGCGACGTCAACGAAGCGCTCGTCTTCGCCGCGAGCTTCGACGCCCCGGTCGTCTTCTTCTGCCAGAACAACCAGTGGGCGATCTCGGAACCCGTGGGCCTGCAGTCGAAACAGCACCTCGCGCGCCGGGCCGACGGCTTCGGCATGCCGGGCGTGCGCGTCGACGGCAACGACGTGCTCGCGGTGATGGCGGCCACCCGCATCGCCCTCGAGCGCGCCCGTCGCGGCGAGGGTCCGACGTTCATCGAGGCGGTCACGTACCGCATGGGGCCGCACACGACGGCCGACGACCCGAAGCGCTACCGCACCGACGACGAACTCGCCGAGTGGCGCGAACGCGACCCGCTCGCGCGAGTACTCGCGTTGCTCGAGGCATCCGGTGTCGACGTCGCCGGCCTCGAACGCGAGGTCGGCGCCGAAGCCGACCGCGCGGCCGCCGAGCTTCGCGCCGCGCTCACGACGATCGCCGACCCCGAGGCGATGACCGTTTTCGACCACGTCTACGCCGAGCCCAACAGCCACCTCGACCGCCAGCGCGAGCACTACGCGCGCTACCTCGCCATGTTCGACGACGGAGGCGCGCGATGACCACGCTCACCCTCGCGAAGTCGCTCAACGCCGGGCTCCGGCGCGCCCTCGCCGGCGACGACAAGGTCGTGCTCATGGGCGAGGACATCGGCACCCTCGGCGGTGTCTTCCGCGTCACCGACGGGCTGAAGGCCGAGTTCGGCGCGAACCGCGTCGTCGACACCCCGCTCTCGGAAGCGGGAATCGTCGGCACCGCCGTCGGGCTCGCGTACCGCGGGTTCCGGCCCGTGATCGAGATCCAGTTCGACGGGTTCATCTACCCCGGCTTCGACCAGATCGTCGCGCAGGTCGCGAAGCTGCACTACCGTTCGCGCGGCAATGTGCGCATGCCGATCACGATCCGCGTGCCGTTCGGCGGCGGCATCGGCGCGGCCGAGCACCACTCGGAGTCGCCCGAGGCGTACTTCGCGCACACCGCGGGCCTCCGCGTCGTCGCCTGCTCGAACCCCGCCGACGCGTACGTCATGATCCAGCAGGCGATCGCGAGCGACGACCCCGTGCTGTTCTTCGAGCCGAAGCGCCGCTATCACGTCAAGGGCGAGGTCGACGAGACGCTGAGCCTCGCCGATGCCCGGCCCATGGGCGTCGCGACGACCGTGACGACGGGCACCGACGTGACCCTCGTCACCTACGGTGCGCTCGTGCAGACGGCGCGCGACGTCGCGACCGCGGCCGCCGAAGAAGGAGTGTCGATCGAGGTCATCGACCTGCGCTCGCTCGCGCCGGTCGACTACGCCACCATCGAGGCCTCCGTGCGCCGCACGGGCCGGCTCGTCATCACGCATGAGGCCGGGCAACAGGGCGGAGTCGGCGCCGAGCTCGCCGCCTCGATCACCGAGCGCTGCTTCGAGTTCCTCGAGGCCGCCCCGGTTCGCGTCACCGGGCATGACATCCCCTACCCGCCCGCGAAGCTCGAGCGGCATCACCTGCCCGACCTCGACCGCATCCTCGACGGGGTCGACCGTGTGCTCGGCCGGCCGAACTCGCTGAGCGGAGTGGAGGCGTGAGCATGATCCGCGACTTCCCGCTGCCCGACCTCGGCGAGGGGCTCACCGAGTCCGAACTCGTCGCCTGGCGCGTCGCCGTCGGCGATCGCGTCGAGCTCAACCAGATCATCGCCGACGTCGAGACGGCCAAGGCCGTCGTCGAGTTGCCCTCGCCGTACGCGGGCGTCATCACGGCGCTGCACGCGGCCGAGGGCGAGACGATCGACGTCGGCGCACCGTTGTTCTCCTGCGACACCGGCGAAGCGGATGCCTCGGGGCCCGCGTCGATCGCGGCGGCGGCGGCTGCGGCTGCGGTGCAGGCTGCGCCGTCTGCCGCCGGATCCGCGTCGGCTGCGCCGGCTCCGGCGGCGCCGGGCACCGATACGGATGTCGCGGCCGAGGCGGCGCCCGGGCCGAACCTCGTGGGCTACGGCGCGGCCGCCGAGACCGGGCCGAAGCGTCGTGCACGTCGTTCATCGCTCGTCGCCGACCTCGTTCCGGCGGTTCTCGAGACGTCGCGCGACGAGCCTGCGGCGCCGTCGCGCACCGAGCGACCTCGCTCGACCCCGCCCGTGCGCAAGCTCGCACGCGACCTCGGTCTCGACCTCGAAGCCATCGACGGCAGCGGCGAGCGCGGCCTGATCACTCGCGACGACGTCGAGCGCGCGGCATCCGCTCACCTGATGTCGACGGCGATGCCGCAGGCGATGCCGGTGCCCGACGACGTGTCGTCGCTCACCGCCCCCAGCCGTGCTGAGACGCCCGCCGAGACGCGGATCCCGATCAAGGGAGTGCGCAAGCACACCGCCGCGGCGATGGTGCGGAGCGCGTTCACCGCGCCGCACGTGACCGAGTTCCTGACCGTCGACGTGACGGCCACGATGGAGCTGCTGCGCGGGCTTCGCGACGATCGCGAGTTCGCGGGGCGCAAGGTGACGCCGCTCACCGTCGTCGCGAAGGCCGTGTGCCTCGCTGCCCGGCGCACGCCCGAGGTCAACTCGAGGTGGGACGAAGCGGCGCAGGAGATCGTACGATTCGGCGGTGTGAACCTCGGCATCGCCGCCGCGACCGAGCGCGGGCTCGTGGTGCCGAACGTGAAGGGCGCCGAGCACATGTCGCTCGGCGAACTCGCCGATGCGATCGCCGCGCTCGCCGAGACCGCGCGGGCCGGGCGCACGAGCCCTGCCGACCTCGCGGGCGGCACGATCTCGATCACGAACATCGGGGTCTTCGGCATCGATGCGGGCACGCCGATCCTGAATCCCGGGGAGGCGGCGATCCTCGCGATGGGCGCCGTACGCCGTCAGCCGTGGGAGCACCGTGGCGAGGTCGCGCTTCGCGAGGTCATGACCCTCAGCCTGTCGTTCGACCACCGGCTCGTCGACGGCGCGCAGGGGTCGCGGTTCCTCGCCGATGTGGGCGCGATCCTGAGGGAGCCCGGGCGAGCGCTCACCATGATGTGAAGCGCGCCTCGATGTGAGGCGCACGCGTCAGGCGCACGCGTCAGGCGCACGCGTGGGGCGCGCGTCGGCGTCAGGCGCCGCGTCGGCGTGAGTGCCGGTGGCGGCATCGGCCGCTCGGCGGGAGGATGGCAGCATGAACGCACGCAGCATCCTCTCGCCGGGCGAGACCGCCGACGAACTCGCGGGCACGGCCTTCAGGCACGACGGCGATCGACTCGTCGGGGCCTTCTCGACTGCAGACTTCGCGAGCGCCGTGCGCCTGCTCGACGCGGTCGCGGTGGTCGCCGACGACATGAACCACCACCCCGACGTGACGCTCGGCTGGGGCCGCATCGGGTTCGAGCTGAGCTCGCACGACGTCGGCGGCGTCACCTCGCGCGACCTCGCGCTCGCAGCCCGCATCACCGACCTCGCCGGGCAGCAGGGCGCGCACCCCGCCACCCACGTTGCGCGTTCAGGGGATTCCGGCGGCACGCCGAACGCCGGGACGTGACCGGCGGCGTGTCGCCGGAATCCCCTGAACGGGCAACACCCACGTCGAACACGTCGCGTCGCGAAACCCGGGTCGGGGCGGCGCGTGGGGTCAGTCGAGCGAGTAGAGACGTTCCTCGATCTCGGCGCCGCGCGCGTTGGCGAAGCTCGTAACGGCGGCGACCTGACGGAACCCGAGTCGCTCGAGCACGGCGATCGACGCCGCGTTGTCGGCCGCGACGCGCGCGCGAAGCGGCCGCTGCGGCAGGGAGTCCACGAAGAGACGGGCGGCGCGCGTGGCGATGCCCTCACCCCAGCGCGCCGGGTCGATCCAGTAGGTGATCTCGGCCACTCCGTCGTCGAACCACCGGGCGACGCTGCCCACGATCACGCCGTCGGCGCGCACGGTTCGGGCGTCGACCGTGGGGTCGGCGAAGAGCCGTCGCCAGTGGGCGTCGAACATCGCGCGATCGCTCGGGTCGGCCCGAGTGAACGCGGCCATGCGAACGGCGGTCGGGTCCTGCTCGAATCCGAACAGTGCGTCGAGATCGCCCGCGCGGGTCGCGCGCAGGGTCACGACATGAGGCTCGCCCATGTCATTTCCTCCAGGATGCCGCGGACGGTGCCGTCGGCGGGTCTGCGCCCAGGGATGCGGGCGCTGTGCGGAGTGGAGTTCAGGAGACCGAAGGCGGCGTGTGCCCGGATCCTGAGCTCCGTCTCGGCCCGATCGGGCCGAAGTCTGTGGAGGGTGTCGACCCAGTGTTCGACGTACTGACGCTGCAGCAGGCGCACCTCGTGCCGGGCGCCGAGGTCGAGCTGCTCGAGTTCGCGGTCTTGCACGAGGATCACGTCGGCGTCGCCGAGTGCGAAGCCGACATGGAACGCGATGAGTTCGCGAAGTGCAGAGGCGGGGTCGGATGTCGCGGCGAGCACCTGCTCGGCACCGGCGAGCAGCGTGCGGCTCGCGCCCTGGAGGATCGCGGCGAGCACTGCGGCCTTGCCCGGGAAGTGGCGGTAGACGGCGGGGCCGCTGACGCCGACGGCCGCGCCGAGGTCTTCGATCGTGACACCGGCGTAGCCGCGCTGCGCGAAGAGCGTCGCAGCCGCGGCGAGGATCGCCTCGCGGCGGTCGGCCTTCTGCCGGCTGCGCTCGGTCGCGGTCGCGGTCGCAGTCGAAGTCGGAACCGCAGCTGCGGGCGCAGTGGCAGGCGCCGCTTCAGGTGCAGTCGCGGCCGCGGTCGGAGTGGTTGCCATCTCGGTTAATGCTCGCTAACATTTGGAATCGAGTTAGTGCACACTAACCGAAATCCTGCGCCGGCCACAAGTGGGCGCGCCGTCGACGAAGACTGGTGGAACGCATGTCCATCCTGCAGACGAGCATCGACTCGAACGGCGATGCCGCGCGCACCAACACCGAGGCGCACGCCGTGCTCGTCGCCGAGCTGCGCGAGCGCCTCGCCGCCGCGGCACAGGGCGGCCCCGAGGCATCCAGAGACCGTCACGTCGCGCGCGGAAAGCTGCTGCCGCGCGACCGGGTCGACCGCCTGCTCGACGAGGGCAGCCCGTTCCTCGAGCTCTCGCCGCTCGCCGCCGAAGGACTCTACGGCGGCGATTCGCCGGGTGCCGGCATCATCACCGGCGTCGGCCTCGTGCACGGGCGCCCCGTGCTCGTCGTCTGCAACGACGCGACCGTCAAGGGCGGCACCTACTACCCGATGACGGTGAAGAAGCACCTGCGCGCGCAAGAGGTCGCGAAGGAGCAGCGCCTGCCGTGCATCTACCTCGTCGACTCGGGCGGCGCGTTCCTGCCGCTGCAAGACGAGGTGTTCCCCGACCGCGAGCACTTCGGCCGCATCTTCTTCAACCAGGCCCAGCTCTCGTCGATGCGCATCCCGCAGCTCGCGGCCGTGCTCGGTTCGTGCACGGCCGGCGGCGCCTACGTGCCCGCGATGAGCGACGAGAGCGTGATCGTGCGCGATCAGGGCACGATCTTCCTCGGCGGCCCGCCGCTCGTGAAGGCCGCGATCGGCGAGGTCGTCACGCCCGAAGAGCTCGGCGGCGGCGAGTTGCACTCCAAGGTCTCGGGCGTCACCGACCACCTCGCCGAAGACGACGAGCACGCCCTCGAACTCGTGCGCGACATGGTCGCGACCCTGCCCGAGCCGTTGCCGCGGGCGTGGGCCGTGCGCGAGCCTCGGCTGCCGGCCGTCGACCCGTCGACGCTCACCGCAGCGGTGCCGGTCGACGTGCAACAGCCCTACGACGTGCGCGAGGTCATCGCGCGCCTCGTCGACGGCAGCGAGTTCGCCGAATTCAAGCGCGAGTACGGCGACACGCTCGTGACGGGCTTCGCCCACATCGACGGTCACCCGGTCGGTATCGTCGCCAACAACGGCGTGCTCTTCTCCGAGTCGGCGATGAAGGGCGCACACTTCATCGAACTCTGCGACCAGCGCGGCATCCCGCTGCTGTTCCTGCAGAACATCTCGGGCTTCATGGTCGGCCGCGACGCCGAGGCGGGCGGCATCGCCAAGCACGGCGCGAAGATGGTCACCGCGGTCGCGACGACGCGGGTGCCGAAGTTCACGGTCGTCATCGGCGGCTCGTTCGGCGCCGGCAACTATTCGATGTGCGGGCGGGCGTACTCGCCCAGGTTCCTCTGGATGTGGCCGAACGCCCGCATCTCGGTGATGGGCGGCGAGCAGGCGGCATCCGTGCTCTCGACCGTCAAGCGCGACCAGCTCGCCGTCAGGGGCGAAGAGTGGTCGGATGCCGCGGAGCAGGCGTTCAAGGACCCGATCCGCGCCCAGTACGACGACCAGGGCAGCCCGTACCACTCGACCGCACGGCTCTGGGACGACGGCATCATCGCTCCCGAAGACACGCGCACGGTGCTCGCCCTCGCGCTCGAGCTCGCGAGCCGCACGCCGCTGCCCGAGCCGGCGTTCGGGCTGTTCCGCATGTAGCGTGCTCCGTCCAGCGCTCGAGTCGCCCATCTTGTACAGAATCGGGCGACTCGAGGGTGTGTCTATGAACCGGATGCCGCGGCCGCACGTTCGACCTCGCGGATCGCCTCGTCGACCCCTCGGTTCCAGGGCATGCCGTGGCCCGGCAGCACCCAGGTGACTCCGAGTCCCTCGAGTCGGCGTAGTGATGCGAGCGCCTCGGCGGGGTCGTCGGTGAACGGCGCGGGCTGCGGACCGGTCGCGCCGGTCAGCACATGGCGGGTGGTGAGGGCGTCGCCGACGAAGACGGCGTCGGCGACCGGCACGTGGATCGCGATGCTGCCGGGGGAGTGGCCCGGCATCGAGATTACGCGCGGGGCGCCCGGCAGGTCGAGCACGTCGCCATCGTTGACCGGCACGACCTCGGTCAGCGGGGTCGTGCGCAGGCCGTTGCGAGTGAGCGCGTACCAGAGGAACGTCGCAGTCGCCCCGAGCCGCATGCGGCCCCACTCGGGCGTCGACGTCTCCTCGCCGCGAGCTCGCGCGGCGTCGGCCGTGTGCACGAAGACGGGCACGCCGTGGTCGCGCCGCAGTCGCTCGGCGAAGCCGATGTGGTCGGAGTCGCCGTGCGTGAGCACGACCCCGCGGACGTCGTCGAGCGAGCGGCCCATCGCGGCGAGCTCGGCGGTGAGCTCCTTCCACTGCCCGGCGAGCCCGGCGTCGATGACGGTGACGCCATCGGGGGTGTCGACGAGGTAGACCGCGACGATGTCGGAGCCGATGCGGTGGAGGGAGGGGCCGAGCTTCATGATTGCCTCGCTTGCGGTGAAGGTGGTGCCGATCCTGGCGCTGATGGCTATGCTACATAGCCATCATGGCTATGCGCAATAGCCTAGAGTCGAATGATCGAAAGGAGTCCGCCGATGCCGACACCGGAACGAACCTCGCTCGAAGCGATCCTGGCCGCGGGGAGCGCGATCCTCGAAGAAGGCGGGCTCGGCGGGCTCACGATGCAGGCCGTCGCCGACCGGGTCGGCGTTCGAGCCCCGTCGCTCTACAAGCGCGTGCGCGACCGCAGTGACCTCGTGCGGCTGATCGCCGCGTCATCGGTCGCAGAGCTCGGGCAGCGCCTCGACAGCGAGCGCCTCGACAGCGAGCGGCTCGACGCCGAGCGGCTCGACACCGAGCGGCTCCCCATCGCAAGCGTCGCGGGCGGCGAGGGGTCGGATGCGGCGGTCGCCGAGATCGCCCGTCTCGCCCGCGTCGTGCGGGCGTTCGCGCATGAACGGCCGGCGGCGTACCGGCTCGTCTTCGCGTCGGGATCGGAGTCGGGCCTCGACATCGAGGTGCTGCGCAGGGCAAGTGCGCCGCTGCTCGAGGTCGCCGCCGAGCTCGCGGGCCCCGATCACGCCCTCGATGCGGCCCGTACGCTCACGGCCTGGGTCACCGGCTTCATCAGCATGGAGCTCTCGGGGGCGTTCCGCCTGGGCGGCGACGTCGACCGGGCGTTCGACTTCGGCGTCGACCGCATCGCCGCGGCGCTCGCACCGCGCGCCGGGTGAACGGGCGTGCAGGGTGAACGGGCGTTCCGGTCGGGCGCGGGGGAGCACGCGCCCCCTTGTGATTTCAGTTAGCGCGCACTAACATCGAATCCGGTTAGTGCGTGTTAACTGAGTTCACGCACCTCGAGCGCAGGGAGGCGCGGATGGGCACGGTCGACGCCGACATCGATGCACGATCGCCGCGCCCGGCCGCTGCCTCTGCAGCATCCGCGCCCCGCCCGTTCGACCGGGTGCTCGTTGCGAACCGGGGCGAGATCGCCGTACGCGTCATCCGCACGCTCCGTCGTCTCGGCATCCGCTCGATCGCCGTCTTCTCCGACGCCGACGCCGACGCACCGCACGTGCGCCTCGCCGACGAGGCCGTGCGCATCGGGCCGGCCCCGGCCGCCGAGAGCTACCTCGACCCCGCGCGCATCATCGCGGCCGCGCGCGAGAGCGGCGCCGAGGCGATCCACCCGGGCTACGGGTTCCTCTCGGAGCACGCGGGCTTCGCCGAGGCGTGCCGCGACGCCGGTATCGTCTTCGTCGGCCCCGGTGTCGAGGCGCTCGAGGTCATGGGCGACAAGATCCGCGCGAAGCGCCACGTCGAGGCATCCGGTGTGCCGACGGTGCCCGGCGTCTCCGATCCCTCGCTCGACGACGCCGCGCTCGCCGCGGCCGGCGAGGCGGTGGGCTTTCCGCTGCTGGTCAAGCCGAGCGCCGGCGGCGGCGGCAAGGGCATGCAGATCGCCCGGAACGCGAGCGAACTCGCCGCGGCCATCCCCGCCGCCAGGCGGGTCGCGCTCGCCGCGTTCGGCGACGGCACGCTGCTGCTCGAGCGGCTCATCGAACGCCCGCGCCACATCGAGGTGCAGGTGCTCGCCGACGACTTCGGCGCGGTCATCCACCTCGGCGAGCGCGAGTGCTCGCTGCAGCGCCGCCACCAGAAGGTCATCGAAGAGGCGCCGTCGCCGCTCCTCGACGATGCGACCCGCGCCCGCATCGGGCGGGCGGCGTGCGACGCCGCGCGCAGCGTCGACTACCGCGGGGCGGGCACGGTCGAATTCCTGGTGTCGGATGCCGCGCCCGACGAGTTCTTCTTCATCGAGATGAACACCCGGCTGCAGGTCGAGCACCCCGTCACCGAGCTCGTGACCGGCGTCGACCTCGTCGAGCAGCAACTGCGGGTCGCGGCGGGGCAGCCCCTCGCGCTGCAGCAGGCCGATATCCAACTCACGGGCCACGCCATCGAGGCGCGCGTCTACGCCGAGAGCCCCGAGCGCGGCTTCCTGCCGTCGATCGGCGAACTGCTCGTGTGGCGCGAGGCGAGCGGCGACGGGGTGCGCGTCGACGGCGGCATCCGCTCGGGCCAGCAGATCACCGCCGACTACGACCCCATGCTCGCGAAGGTCATCGCGTACGGCGCCGACCGCGCCGAGGCGCTCGCCCGTCTCGACGCCGCGCTCGCGGACACCGTCGTGCTCGGCGTCGAGACGAACCTCGGGTTCCTGCGGCGCCTCATCGCCGACCCCGCCGTGCAGCGCGGCGACCTCGACACCGGCCTCATCGACCGCATGCCCGATCCCGAAGCCGATGCCGCGCCGCCCGCGGTGCTCGCCGCGGCCGCGGCGTTCCGCACGGCCGAGGCGATCGACGCCGCACGTGCCGCAGGCGCCCAGGCGTGGCAGACGGCACGGGGCTGGCGCCTCAGCCGGCCGACAGCACCCGAAACCGCCGCCGCCGTCACAGCCGACGCCGCCGCACTCGCCGCCGTCGCGACCGCCGCCGACGGCGCGCTCTGGCTGCACACGCCGTCGGGCATCTGGCGCGTTCCCGCCGCCGATCGACGCGCCGCCCTCGACGCACGACTCGCGATCATCGAACGCGGCGGACTCGCCGACCCCGAACTGCGCGCGCCCATGCCGGGCACCGTCACCGCGGTGCTCGTCGCCGACGGCGACACCGTCGAGCCGGGCGACGCCGTCGTCGCGATCGAGGCGATGAAGATGGAGCACCGCGTCACGGCGTCCGTCGCCGGCGTCGTGCGGCTCGCGGTCGCGGTGGGGAACCAGGTCTCCCGCGATCAGCCCGTCGCCCGCGTCGAACCGCAGCACGAGACATCCGTCACCCCTGTCATCGCATCGCCGAGCGCGCCTCACGAGGGCACCTTCGCGACCGCACCGCACCACGAATGAGGAGCATCACTGTGAGCACCGAGCTGAGCGCCGAAGAACAGCAGCTGTACGACATGGTCTGCGAGTTCGCCGACACCGTCGTCGCGCCGCAGTCGTACGAGGCCGACCGCACCCACACGCTGTCGATGGACGTCGTGGCGCAGATGGGCGAGCTCGGGCTCTTCGGTCTGCCGTTCCCCGAAGAGGTCGGCGGACAGGGCGGCGATTACCTGGCCCTCGGTCTCGCCATCGAGGCGCTCGCCCGTGTCGACCAGTCGATCGCGATCACCCTCGAGGCCGGGGTGGGCCTCGGCGCCATGCCCGTGTTCCGTCACGGCACCGACGCGCAGAAGGCCGAGCTGCTGCCCGACCTCGTCGCGGGGCGCGCGCTCGCCGGGTTCGGCCTGACCGAGTCCGAGGCCGGCTCCGACGCCGGCGCGACGCGCACCACCGCCGTGCTCGACGGCGACGAGTGGGTCGTCAACGGCTCGAAGCAGTTCATCACGAACTCGGGCACGCCCATCACGAGGTTCGTCACGGTCACCGCGGTGACCGGCGAGCGCACCCGACCCGACGGCTCGGTCTCCAAGGAGCTCTCGACGATCATCGTGCCGAACGGCACGCCAGGGTTCACGGTCGACCCCGGCTACGACAAGTCGGGCTGGCGTGCCTCCGACACGCATCCGCTCACCTTCGACGACGTACGGGTGCCCGCGGCGAACCTGCTCGGCGAGCGCGGCCGCGGCTTCGCCAACTTCCTGCGCACGCTCGACGAGGGCCGCATCGCGATCGCAGCCCTCGCGACGGGCGTGGCGCAGGGCTGCCTCGACGAGGCGCTCGCCTACGCGAAGACGCGCAATGTCTTCGGCGTGCCGATCGCCTCGCACCAGTACATCGCCTTCACCATCGCGAACATGCAGGCGCGGGTCTACACCGCGCGCCTCGCCTGGCACGACGCGGCCCGCCGCCTCGACGCCGGCATGCCGTTCAAGAAGGAGGCGGCGATGGCGAAGCTCGTCTCGAGCGACGCCGCGATGCTGAACTCGCGCGACGCCACGCAGATCTTCGGCGGCATGGGGTTCATGAACGAATCCCTCGTGGCGAGGCACTACCGTGACTCGAAGATCCTCGAGATCGGCGAGGGCACGAACGAGGTGCAGCTCATGGTCATCGCACGCGAGCTGGGCATCGGCTGAGAGAGGGGCGCATGATGACGGATGATTCGGGCACGACGAACGCGTCGATGCCGGATGCCGCGGGCACGACGCCGCTGCGAGACGTCGTGCAGCGCGGGCTCTGGTTCGAGGAGTTCGAAGCGGGCGTGCGCTACCTGCACCGCCCCGGCCGCACCGTCACCGAGGCCGACAACGTGCTCTTCACGACGCTCACGATGAACCCTCAGCCGCTGCACCTCGACGCGGCGTGGTCGGCCGAGCAGCCGTTCGGCCAACGGCTCGTCAACTCGATGTTCACGCTCTCGACGCTCGTCGGCCAGTCGGTCGGCCAGCTCACGCAGGGCACGCTCGTCGCGAACCTCGGCTTCGGCGCGATCGCCTTTCCGTCCCCCGTTTTCATCGGTGACACCCTCTACGGCGACAGCGTCGTCGAGTCCAAGCGCGAGTCGGCGTCGCGCCCGGGGCAGGGCCTCGTGACGCTCGCGCACACGGCGCGCAACCAAGATGGCATCGTCGTCGCGACCGCATCGCGCACGATGCTCGTGTGGCTCCGCGAGGCGGGGGAGCGGCAACAGAGGGCCGGCGCGACGGGCGCGGCCGGCGGCGCGAGGGCGAGCGGATGACGCACCCCGCGTTCCGCTTCGGCCCGGCGCTGCTCTTCTGCCCGGCCGACCGGCCCGACCGCTTCGCGAAGGCGCTCGCACGCGCCGACGCCGTGATCCTCGACCTCGAAGACGCCGTCGGCGAGGATGCGAAACATGCCGCGCGTCTCGCCCTGCTTGCGACGACGCTCGATCCCGAGCGGGTGATCGTGCGGGTCAACCCGGCCGCGAGCGCCCACTTCGACGACGACCTCGCGGCGCTCGCCGAGACCGACTACCGCACCGTCATGCTCGCCAAGTGCGAGGGCACGGCCGACGTCGTCGACCTCGCCGACTTCGAGGTCATCGCGCTCTGCGAGACCGCCCGCGGGGTGCTCGCCTCGAACGAGATCGCGGCACTGCCGAACGTCTCGGCGCTCATGTGGGGCGCCGAAGACCTCGTCGCCTCGCTCGGCGGCTCGTCGAGCCGGTTCCCCGACGGTCGATACCGCGACGTCGCGAGGCACGCCAGGTCCCAGGTGTGCCTCGCGGCGGCGGCGCACGACATCGCCGCGATCGACACGGTGCACCTCGAGATCGACGACCTCGACGGGCTTCGAGCCGAGGCGGAGGACGCCGTCGCCGTCGGCTTCGCCGCGACGGCGTGCATCCACCCAGGTCAGATCGAGGTGGTGCGCGGCGCGTACCGGCCGAGCGCCGAGCACCTCGACTGGGCCCGGGCCGTGCTCGACGCGGCCGACGGGAACCGCGGCGTGTTCGCCTTCCGCGGCGGCATGGTCGACGCGCCGGTGCTTCGGCAGGCGGCCTCGATCGTGCGTCGCGCGGGCGGGTGAGCGAAACGATTCGATAACAGTTCACCCGCTGTACCCCGGATGGCGCACTTCGAGCGTCGAACGCGACGTAGTGTCGGAGTCAATCCTGGGGAGGAGGGGAACGTGGCACGACGACACGTCTATCGGGCGCATGAGTCGAACGGTGCGGGGGCAGTCCTCGCGCTCGCCGGCTCGGGGGAGCGCGACGAGCACGACACGCACCAGGCACTCGACGGCAGCGCATTCGACCACGGCGCGCTCGACCACGTCGCAACCCTCGGCGGGCCCCTCGTCGAGGTCATCGCCTCGAATCCGCTCTCGGGCCCGATCAGCGTCGCGCGTCGGGTGCCGATCGGCGAGACCGGCATCGAGGCGCATCCGCTCGTGCTCGGCGGCAGCACCTTCGGCTGGACCCTCAGCACCGAGCAGGCGTTCGACGTGCTCGACCGCTTCGCTGGCACGGGCGGCTCGCTCGTCGACACCGCCGACAGCTACGCGGCGGGCCGCAGCGAGACGATCATCGGCAAGTGGATGGCCTCGCGCGGCACCCGCGACCGCATGGCGATCGCGACGAAGGTCGGCCACCATCCCGACCACCGGGGGCTCTCGCCGGCCGCGATCGTCGAAGCCGTCGACGACTCGTTGCTGCGGCTCGGCGTCGCCCGCATCGACCTGCTCTACTTCCACGGCGACGACACCGAGGTGCCGCTCGAAGAGAGCCTGGGCGCCGTCGATGCGCTCATCGCCGCCGGAAAGGTCGGCGCCATCGGCGCGGCGGACTTCACGCCCGATCGGCTGATCGAGGCGCGAGTGCTCGCCGCCAACGGCCTGCCCCGATTCACGACGTTGACGACGGGATACAACCTGCTCGAACGTCAGCCCTTCGAGGGGGCGCCCGAACTCGTCGCGCACGCCCAGGGGCTCGCGGTGCTGCCGTACTTCGGCCTCGCGAACGGATTCCTCGGCGGCCAGGTGCGACGCCGTGCCGACGTGCGTCACGACGCCAGGGGCGAGCGTCAGGCGCGATACCTGAGCCGGCGCGGTCACCGCGTGCTCGCGGCGGTCGACGAGATCGCCTTCGCCCACGGCGTGCAGCCCGCCACGATCGCGCTCGCCTGGCTGCTCGCCAAGCCCACCGTCGTGGCGCCCGTCGTCAGCGCGTCGAGGCCCGATCAGGTCGAGGCGCTCATGGCCGCGGCATCCGTCGAACTGCAACGCTCCGAGATCGTCGACCTCGACCGCGCGTCGGCCTGAGCGCGCGCAGTCCGACTGAGCACGTCGCAGGCCCGCCCGCCCGCCCGAGCGCCCCAGGCGCACGTGGCATAGGCTGATCGGGATGAACGGCGCTGTCGACCTCCCACTCGGCCAGGCCGAGCTCTCCTTCACCGCCGCAGGCGACGCGCGAGTTCGGCGCAGCGTGCTCCCATCGGGGGTGCGAGTGCTCAGCGAACAGGTGCCGGGCAGTCGCAGCGCGACGATCGGTTTCTGGGTCGCGGTGGGCTCGCGCGACGAGCAGCGGGCCGATGCCGCACACCCCGCGACCTACGGGTCGACGCACTTCCTCGAGCACCTGCTCTTCAAGGGCACTGCGACGCGCACGGCCCTCGACATCGCCATCTCCTTCGACGCCGTCGGCGGCGAGCACAACGCGCTCACGGCGAAGGAATACACCTGCTACTACGCCAAGGTGCAAGACCGCGACCTGCCGATGGCGGTCGAGGTGCTCGCCGACATGTTCACCTCGTCCCTCCTCGACCCGACCGAGTTCGAAAGCGAGCGCGGCGTCATCCTCGAAGAGCTCTCGATGGCGGGCGACGACCCGGGCGACGTCGCGAACGAACGCTTCTTCGAGGCGGTGCTCGGCGCCCACCCGCTGGGCCGGCCGATCGGCGGCAACGCCGAGACCATCCGCGGCGCCACGCGCGACGCCGTGTGGGAGCACTATCGGGCGAACTATCGCCCCCAAGACCTCGTCGTCACGGTCGCCGGCGCGATCGACCACGATCAACTGCTCGTCGAACTCGACCGTGCGCTCACGAAAGCCGGTTGGGATCTCTCGGTCGCCGGCCGACCGGTCGAACGCCGTTCGGTCGTGCCGGCCGCCGCCCTCGAAGCCGGCCCCGAGGTCACCGTCGTGGCACGACCGACCGAACAGGTGAACCTGCTGCTCGGGGTGCCGGGCCTCGTCGCCACCGATGAGCGGCGCCCGACGATGAGCGTCATGAACGCGATCTTCGGGTCCGGCATGTCGTCGCGGCTGTTCCAGCAGGTGCGCGAGCGCCGCGGGCTCGCCTACTCGGTCTACTCGTTCGCGCCCGGGTATTCGGACGCCGGTCTCTTCGGCATGTACGCGGGCTGCGCTCCGGCGAAGGCCGGCACGGTCGCCGCGCTCATGCGCGCAGAGCTCGAGCGGCTCGCCGTCGACGGAGTCACGGCCGACGAGCTGCGTCGAGCGGCCGGCCAGCTCGCGGGGGCTTCGGCGCTCGCGCTCGAAGACTCCGACACGAGGATGTCGCGGCTCGCGCGCGCCGAATTGACGCTCGGCGAGTTCGCCGACCTCGACGAGGCGCTTCGACGCATCGCACTCGTCACCGCCGACGACGTGCGCGAGCTCGCCGCCGACCTCGCCTCCCGCGCCTTCTCGCTCGTCGCCGTCGGCGCGATCGACGAGGCGGCGCTCACCGCTGCGGCCGACGCGGTCGGGCGCTCGGGCGCCGCCGACCCGGTCGCTCCGAACGCCGACGTCGCATGACGGCGGCATCCATTCGTCTCACCCCACCCTGCATCAGAGGAACCGATACCAGTGGCCAACCATCTCTACCTCGTCCGGCACGGCGAGCAGCTCGACGCCGAGCACGGCCTGCCCGACGGACCGTTGTCACCCCGAGGGCGCCGGCAGGCCGAACTGCTCGCCGAACGCCTCGGCGGGGTGCCGTTCGACCGCGCGTGGCACTCGCCGCTGCAGCGGGCCGCCGAGACGGCCGAGATCATCGCGGCGAAGATGCCTGCGGTGAGCCCCGAGCCGTCGGCCCTGTTGTTCGACTGCATCCCCTCGGGCCCTGCGCCCGAGACGCCGAAGGCCTATGACGCGTTCTTCGGTTCGGTCACCGAGGCCGAGATCGAGGCCGGCAGTGCGCAGATGGCCGACGCCGCCGCCGAGTTCCTCCGCTCGCACGGCGAAGACCGCCACGAGTTGCTCATCACCCACAACTTCGTGATCGCGTGGTTCGTGCGCGAAGTGCTCGGCGCGCCCGACTGGCGGTGGGTCTCGCTCAACGTGGCGAACTGCGCGTTCACGGTGCTGACGCAGAAGCCGGGGCGCCCGTGGAGCCTCGTCGTGCACAACGACATCGCGCACCTGCCGCCCGAACTGCGCACCGGCCTGCCGGAGTCGTACGCGATCTGAGCGGTCGCGTCGGCTCGCGCTCGGTCGCGCTGCGCCGCCCGATGTCTTGCGCAGCGCCGCATCGCGCCGAGCGTCAGCCGACGCGCTTGCCGTACCAGTTCGTCGCGTTGGGGTTGGCGTTGTACGGCTCGATGTCGACGTAGCCGCTCGACCGGTAGAGGCCGCCGGCGGCCTCGAGGCTCGCGTTCGTGTCGAGCACGAGCTCTTGCGCGCCGTACTCGACGGCCCGCCGCTCGAGTTCGGCGAGCAGCCTGCGCCCTTCGCCGCCGCCGCGAACGGCGGGCGAGAGCCACAGGTGCTTGATCTCGAAGCGCACCTCGAGGGTCTCGGGCCGGCGCTGGATGCGTCGCACCCCGCCGCAACCGATCGCTTCGCCCTCGTCGTCGACGGCGATCAGGAACACGCCGGCCGGCGGCGTGAACTGTGCCGCGTCGGGCCAGGTCGGGCGGTACTCGCCCTGCGCGGCCGGAAATCCCGCCGCGCGCTCGGCGAAGTACTCGCCGAGCAGCGCGTGCGCGTCGGCGTCGGTCACGTTGGCGTCTCGGAAGCGCAGCATGCGTCCACACTATTTGGCCGGGCGGATGGACGGGCAGCGGGTGGATGCCGCGTGCCGCAGCGCGCGCTCGAACCCGGGCACGATCGGGGCGGGCCTGCCGCTTGCTAGGGTGAAACCCGTGACGATACGGGTCGCCGTGGCGGGAGCCACCGGCATGATGGGGCAGCTGGCGCTTCGACTGATCGAGGAGGCCGACGACCTCGAACTGCACGCCGCACTCGACTCGCGTTCGAGTCTCGACGTCATGCTCGGCGCCGACGTGGCGCTCGATGTCACGCACCCCGGCGCGAGCGCCGAGATCGTCGAGTTCGCCGCCGGCGCCGGCATCCCCATCGTCGTCGGCACCTCGGGCTGGTCGGCCGACCGTATCGCCGACATCACGGCCTTCGTGCGCGGCCACGCCGACGCCGGGGCCGTGCTCTTCATTCCCAACTTCTCGATCGGCAGCGTGCTCGGCACGGCCTTCGCCGCACTCGCCGCGCCGTACTTCGACTCGATCGAGATCGTCGAGGCCCACCACGCGGGCAAGGTCGACTCGCCCTCGGGCACCGCCGTGCGCACTGCCGAACTCATCGGCGAGGCGCGCTCGGCGCGCGGCCCCGTCGCCGCACCGCACGCCGACCAGCGCGCACGGGGGCAGCTCGTGAGCGGGGTGCCGGTGCACAGTCTGCGCCTGGCCGGCATCGTCGCCGAGCAGCGCGTCGTGCTCGGCGGCGACGGCGAGACCCTCACGATCACGCACGCCACGATGTCGCAGAGCTCGTATGAGACGGGCATCCTGCTCGCGCTGCGCAGCGCCCCCGCGGCATCGGGCGTCAGCGTCGGCCTCGACACGCTGCTCGACCTCGGACTGCCCGGTACGAGCCGATGATCGATCGAGGCACGCGCCGATGACCACCAGGATCGGCGCGCTCATCATGGCCGCGCTGCTCGTGCTCTACCTCGCACTCGTCGGCTGGCGCGCCGTGCAGTTCATGGCCACCGGCGAACCCGTCGCGATCGCCATGGGCGTGGCGCTGCTCGTGCTGCCCATCATCGCGCTGTGGGCGCTGTGGCGTGAGCTCGACTTCGGCATCCGCTCGCACCAACTCGTGAAGCGGCTGGACGCCGAGGGCGGACTCGACCTCGGCCTGCCGCTCATGCCGAGCGGGCGCCCCGAGCGCACTGCTGCGATCGCTGCGGTCGACGGATTCCGCGCCGCCGCAGGCGACGCGCCCGATTCGTGGCAGGCGGCCCTGCGGCTCGGTCTCGCGCTCGACGCGGCCGGCGACCGGCGCAGCGCGCGGCAGGCGGTGCGCCGGGCGATCGGGCTGGCGCGGGCCGAGCACTGATCGGGGTGTGCTGAGCCGGCGTGTCAGCGGGCAGCAGGCCGCGGCGCGGCGAGCATCGCATCGATCGCCGACTCCACCGTGAGGTGCGTGAACCGGAAGCCGTCGTCGATGAGCCGCTGGGGGCGCACCTTCTGACTCGAGAGCAGCAGCGCGTCGGCAGCGCGCCCGAGCACGAGCTCGAGCATGCTCTCGGGCACCCCG
Organism: Agromyces sp. NPDC055520; assembly: GCF_053619715.1. NCBI lineage: Bacteria > Bacillati > Actinomycetota > Actinomycetes > Micrococcales > Microbacteriaceae > Agromyces > Agromyces sp. NPDC055520. Next base: position 20,528 of record NZ_JBSHJY010000010.1, read on the forward strand.
AGGGCGTGCGGCCGATTCATCCGCTCTGCCATCGAACTCATCACGCGATCGGCCGTCGCCGGCGTCGGGCCCGCGAGGTTCACCGGCCCCGACATCGACGAGGCGAGCAGGTGCATGATCGCTGCGACCTCGTCGTCGAGGGCGATCCACGGCCAGTGCTGGCCGCCCGTGCCGAGGCGGGCCGAGGCGCCGAGACGAGTGAAGTTGCCGACGCGCTGCAGAGCACCGCCGCGCCCGACGATCATGCCGCTGCGGAGCATCACGCTGCGGGTCTCTTCGGGCGCGAGCCGCGCCGCGGCCTCCCACCGGGTGACGACCTCGGCGAGAAAGCCCGTGCCCGCGCTCGAGTACTCGGTGAGCAGTTCGCCCGGCCGGTCGCCGTAGTACCCGACCGCCGAGGCGCTGAGGAACACGGCCGGCGGGCGGCGGGCCTTGCGCATCGCATCGGCCAGGGTGCGCGTCGCGGTGATGCGCGACTCGAGGATCTCGCCGCGATACGACTTCGACCACGGCAGACGGGTGAGCGGGGCGCCCGAGAGGTTCACGACGGCGTCGACGCGATCCATGACGGTGAAGTCGATGATGCCCGCCGCCGGCGACCAGGCCGCCTCGTCGTCGCCTTGGGCGCGGCGACGCACGAGGCGCACGACGTCGTGCCCGTCGCCGGTGAGTGCCGTGACCAGCGCGGTTCCGATGAATCCGGATGCACCGGCGACGAGTACCCGCATCGATCAGGCGAGTTCGGCTTCGATCGTGATCGGGATGCCGGCGAGCGCCTGCGAGATCGGGCAGTTCTTCTTCGCGTCTTCGGCGAGCACCTCGAACTGCTCTTCGCTGAGCCCCGGCACGCGGGCGCTCACGAGCAGGTGGCTGCCCAGCACCCCCTTGCCGGCCTCGAACGTGACCGCCGCCGTGGTCTGGATGCTCTCGGCGGGCGTGCCGGCCTGCGCGAGGCCGAGCGAGAGCGCCATCGAGAAGCACGAGGAGTGCGCCGCGGCGAGCAGCTCTTCGGGGTTGGTCGTGCCGGCGGCGCCTTCGGCGCGAGCCTTCCAGTTGACGGGGAAGGTCGCGAGACCCGAGGAGTCGAGGGCGACGTCGCCCGATCCCTCGAACAGCGTGCCCTTCCAGACGGTGGTCGATTCACTTGTGAGTGCCATGGCATCCTCCTCGTCGAGCCGAACCCCCAGCCTATCGGCGAGCGCCGCTCGGGGCTCAGCCCTCGCGGAGTCCCAGCGCAGTCCCGGCTCAGGTTCGCGGAACGATCCGTGCCCGCGCGAGCAGCAGGTACATCCGGCAGCCGAGGCAGAAGTCGAACGCGGCATTCAGGAACGCCGCGACGAACGCGATCGCGGCGGCGATCGGCACTGCGTACGCGACGCCGAGCAGCGAGAGCAGCACCCCGGCGAGGCCGACCGCGAACCCCACGCCCTGGGCGAACGTCGGCGGGCGCGGGTCTTCGAGCTCGGCCGGCGGTGCGAGCCCGGGGCGCACGAACTTCGCGAAGATCACGCCGTACGGGTGCCGGTGCACCCCCGCGAACGCGCCCCAGGCGAAGAGCAGCGTGATTGCGGTGAGCAGCCAGAACGCCGCGGCATCCGCCCCTGCGATCGCGAGCACGACCGTGACGAGCAGCAGGGTCGCCGTGATGGCGGCGCCGAAGCGCGGGCCGCGCGGGTCGATGCCCGCCGGCGCTCCCGGCGTGGCTGCCGGTGCCGGCACCGTGGATTCAACCGGAGATGACATGGGAGCTCCTCATGAGGTCGTCGAGTCGTTCGCGCACGGCGGCGGCGCGGGGGAGTCCGGCGATGCGGGCGCGCACTGCGCCGTCGGCGTCGAGCAGCAGGGTCGTCGGCGTCTCGGTGACGCGGAAGCGGCCGGCGAGGTCGGGCCGATGCGTGAGATCGACCTCGACGTGCGCGGCGCCGTCGTGCTCGCCGGCGAGCTGCGTGAGCAGCCGCCCAGCGGCGGGGCAGCGGGCGCAGAACTCGGTCGAGAACTGCACGAGCGTGGCCCGTTCGCCGAACGCGGCGACGCCGAGCTCGGCCGGCCGCACCACGTCGCCGGAGCCGCTGCGGGCGACGCCCTGCCGCGATCGCCAGACGAGTCCGAGAGCGGTCGCCGCAGCGACGAGCGCCACGGCGGTCGCGAGGGCGGGCAGCCAGTTCATGCGGTCGAGCGTACGCAGCCTGCGCCGCGCCGAGCCGAGTGTGACCGAGCATGACGTGCGGACACGGCATCCGCTCGCCTTCGCCCGACTGACGCCGGTGAGGGTTAGCCTTGTGGGGATGGCCGAGACGATCCCGACTCCGTACGAAGACCTGCTGCGCGACGTGCTCGAACACGGCGCCGTCAAGACCGATCGCACGGGCACCGGCACGCGCAGCGTGTTCGGCCGCCAATTGCGATTCGACCTCTCCGAGGGGTTCCCGCTCGTGACGACGAAGCGCGTGCACTTCAAGTCGATCGCCTACGAGCTGCTGTGGTTCCTTCGGGGTTCGTCGAACGTCGGCTGGCTGCGCGAGCACGGCGTGACCATCTGGGATGAATGGGCCGACGCCGCGGGCGAGCTCGGTCCCGTCTACGGTGTGCAGTGGCGCTCGTGGCCGACGCCCTCGGGCGAGACGATCGACCAGATCTCCGAGGTCGTCGAGCAGATTCGCACGAACCCCGACTCGCGTCGGCTCATCGTCTCGGCGTGGAACCCCGCCGACATCCCGTCGATGGCGCTCGCCCCGTGTCATGCGCTCTTCCAGTTCTACGTGGCCGACGGCAAGCTCTCGTGCCAGCTCTACCAGCGCAGCGCCGACCTCTTCCTCGGCGTGCCGTTCAACATCGCTTCGTACGCGCTGCTGACCCACATGATCGCGGCGCAGACCGGCCTCGAGGTCGGCGACTTCGTCTGGACCGGCGGCGACTGCCACATCTACGACAACCACGTCGAGCAGGTGACCGAGCAGCTGTCGCGGGCGCCGTTCGCACCGCCGACGCTGCGGCTCGCCCGCACGCCCGACTCGGTCTTCGACTACGAGTACGACGACTTCATCGTCGAGGGCTACCAGCACCACCCGCCGATCCGCGCGGCCGTCGCGGTATGAGCGCCGAGGCATCGAGCCCAGTGGATGCCGCGGGCCCTGCGCCGCGCACCCGCATCGGCCTGATCTGGGCCGAAGCGCACAGCGGCGTGATCGGCGCTGGGGGAGTGATGCCCTGGCACGTGCCCGAAGACCTCGCGCACTTCAAGGCGGTGACGCTCGGTGCGCCCGTCGTGATGGGGCGGAAGACCTGGGACTCCCTGCCCGAGCGGTTCCGCCCCTTGCCGGGTCGCACCAACATCGTCGTGACCCGTAACGAGGAGTGGTCGGCTTCCGGTGCGATTCGAGCGGGCTCGATCGACGACGGGCTGGCGGTGGCCGCGGCATCCGACCCCGAATGGATCTGGGTCATCGGCGGCGCCCAACTCTTCGACCGGCTCATCGACCGGGCCGACCGGCTCGAGGTGACCGAGCTCGACGTGGCGGTTCCCGGCGACGCGTACGCACCCTCGGTCGACCTCAGCTGGCGGCTCGTCGACACCGACGGCCCGCACCTCTCCAGCACGGGCGTCGGCTACCGCTTCCTCACCTACACCCGCGACTGACCCCGCCCCCTTGCGCGGGCGTTCCCGCCCGCGCCTCCGCGCCTCCGCACCCCCGCGCCTCCCGCCTCCCCGCATCCCCGCATCCCCGCGCATTCTCGAGCTGCACGATGATTCCGCCGACACGCCCGGTGCACGCCGCGTGGCGAACGAATCGTCATGCAACTCGCGCATTTCGTGCAGCCCCACCCCTCCTCCACACCTGCCGATTCGTCGTGTTCTCCACCATTCCCGCATTCTCGACACGCTGCTCGCGTCCGTGGCGTCACGCTCATCGCATGCCTGTTCCTGCTGCAACGATTCGCCGGCACTGCTTCGATCTGGGCGGGGTGGCTCGCACGTCGGAGCTCGCCGCACTCGATGTCGACGCGTACTCGCTCCGCCTGGCGATTCGACGAGGCGAGGTCGTTCGGTTGCGTGAGGGTGTCTACGCCGTGCCCGATCTTCCGCGTGACGTGCAGTCCGCGATCCGTCACGGCGGACTGCTCGGCTGTCTGAGCCGAGTTCGCGCAGCCGGCCTCTGGACGCTGAGCGAACCCGATGTCGCGCACGTCGCGATGTCGCCCACGGGTCGGCGGCGTCGACACGACGGATGCGTCTGCATCACGCATTGGGCCGCTTCGACGGCGAACGGCGGAATGACGAGTCTCGATGACGCGCTCGTGCAACTGCTCGGATGCCGCGGTGCGGAGGAGTTCTTCGTGGCCCTCGAGTCGGCGATGCGCAAGCGATTCCTGACCCGCACCTCACTCGCTCGGATCCGGAGCCGGATCCCGGCCGTGCATCGCTGGCTCGTCGACTTCGCACGATGGAATGCCGACAGCGGGCTCGAGTCCCTCCTGCGGCTGCGACTCCACGCCCACGGGATCGAACTCGCCTCGCAAGTCGCGATCCCGGGGGTCGGACGGGTGGACTTCGTCCTGGGCGATCGGCTCATCCTCGAGGTCGACGGCAAGCGCAATCACGTCGATGGTTTCGATCAGGATGCGATGAACGGTGCGGAGCGGGCGGCAGCGGTTTCGAAACGGCACAAGGACCTCGTTCGAGACACGGTCGCAGCGGCGCACGGCTTCGACACCCTGCGGTTCGACTACGCGCTCGTCGTGCACGACTGGCCGATCGTGGAGGCCGCGATCCTCGCGAAGATCGATCGCGGTCTGCATCTGCGATCACGAGTTGCACGACGATTCCCCTGACCCGCCGAGGATCGACGGCGTGCCACGCATACCCTCGTGCAACTCATCAACTCGTGCAACGGGCTGGGGTCGACCCGATACGCTGGAGGGCGTGACTTCAGACAATCCCTTCGGACAAGTGCTCGTCGCGCTCGTCACGCCGATGACGGCTGACGGCGAAGTCGATTGGCCCGGGGTCGAGAAGCACATCGATCAGCTCATCCAGGGCGGCGCCGACGGCATCGTGGTCACCGGCACGACGGGCGAGACGTCGACGCTCACCGACCCCGAGAAGATCCGCCTGGTCGAGGTCGGCAAAGATGTCGCAGCGGGTCGCGCCAAGATCATCACGGGCGGCGGGTCGAACGAGACCGCCCACGCGATCGAGCTCTACAAGCACTCCGAGCGCGTCGGTGCCGACGGCATCATGATCGTCACGCCGTACTACAACAAGCCGACGCAGGCCGGCATCCTCACGCACTTCCGGCTCGTGGCCGACGCCACCGACCTGCCGGTGATCCTCTACGACATCCCGGGCCGCACGGGCGTGCCCATCAAGTACGAGACGATCCTGCGTCTCGCCAAGCACCCCAACATCCTCGCCGTCAAGGACGCCAAGGGCGACTTCTCCGAGGTGAGCCGGGTGCTGAACCAGACCGACCTCATGTACTTCTCGGGTGACGACGCCAACATCCTGCCGCACCTCTCGATCGGGGCAACGGGCCTCATCGGCGTCACCGCGAACATCGCGCCCGCGCCGTACCGCACGATCGTCGACGCAGTGAACCGCGGCGACCTCGCCACCGCGACGGCCGCGCACCGGCAGCTCGAACCGCTCGTGCGCGCCATCATGACCCACGTGCCCGGCACGGTCGCGGCGAAGTACATCCTGCACGGCCTCGGCCGCATCTCGAGCCCGCGCGTGCGCCTGCCCCTCGTCGGCCCCGAAGAGTGGGAGGCCGCCCTCATCGAAGACGAGATCGACCACGTGCAGGGCGTGCCGGGCGTCGACTTCCACAACTTCCGCCCCGACCGCAACGCCGCAGCCGGCGGCGCACTGCCGAAGGTCGCCGGCACCACCCGCTGAACCAGTGGATGCCGCGGCGCGCCATCGCCCGCCGAGACATCCGCCCCGAGACATCCGCCGGTCACAGGGCCGGCACCGAACTGAACACCGCAACAGAAGGAGGGCTCATGCCCGACGTCGTCATCGATCCTGCCCCGCTCGAGGCCGGAACGCTCCGCATCATCCCCATCGGCGGCCTGGGGGAGGTCGGCCGCAACATGACCAGCTACGAGATCGACGGCAAGATCCTCATCGTCGACTGCGGCGTGCTCTTCCCCGAAGAGCACCAGCCGGGTGTCGACCTGATCCTGCCCGATTTCGGCTTCTTGAAGTCGCGCCTCGACGACATCGTCGGCGTCGTGCTCACGCACGGCCACGAAGACCACATCGGCGCCGTGCCCTACCTGCTGAAGCTCCGGGGCGACATCCCCCTGATCGGCTCGCAGCTGACGCTCGCACTCATCGAGGCGAAGCTCAAAGAGCACCGCATCAAGCCCTACACCCTCACGGTGAAAGAGGGCGGGCGCGAGAAGATCGGCCCCTTCGACCTCGAGTTCATCGCCGTGAACCACTCGATCCCCGACGCGCTCGCCGTGGCGATCAAGACCGAGGCGGGCACCGTGCTCGCGACCGGCGACTTCAAGATGGACCAACTGCCGCTCGACGGTCGGCTCACCGACCTGCGCGAGTTCGCGCGCCTCGGCGAAGAGGGCGTCGACGTGTTCATGGTCGACTCCACGAACGCGGATGTCCCGGGCTTCACGCCCCTCGAGCGCTCGATCGGCCCCGTGCTCGACGAGGTCATCAACCGCGCACCGCGCCGCGTGATCGTCGCGAGCTTCTCGAGCCACGTGCACCGCGTGCAGCAGGTGCTCGATGCCGCATGGGCGAACCACCGCCGGGTGGCCCTGCTCGGCCGCAGCATGGTGCGCAACATGACGATCGCCGCCGACCTCGGCTACCTCAACGTGCCCGAGGGCGTGCTGATCGACTACAAGAAGGCCGGCAAGATCCCCGACGACGAGATCGTCTACATGTCGACCGGTTCGCAGGGCGAGCCGATGGCCGTGCTCTCGCGGATGGCCAATCGCGATCACCAGATCGAGATCGGCGAGGGCGACACGGTGATCCTCGCATCGAGCCTGATCCCGGGCAACGAGAACGCGGTCTACCGCGTCATCGACGGCCTCACGAAGCTCGGTGCCAACGTGGTGCACAAGGCGAACGCGAAGGTGCACGTCTCGGGCCACGCGGCCGCCGGCGAGCTGCTCTACTGCTACAACATCCTGAAGCCGAAGAACGTGCTTCCGATCCACGGCGAATACCGGCACCTGTTCGCGAACGCGAAACTCGCGCAAGACACCGGCATCCCTGAGAAGAACACCTTCATCGGCGAGAACGGCTCGGTCTACGACCTGCGCGACGGCGTGCTCAAGGTCGTCGGCCAGCTCGACCTCGGGTTCGTCTACGTCGACGGTTCGACGGTCGGCGAGATCACCGACGCCGACCTGAAAGACCGCCGCATCCTCGCGGAAGAGGGCTTCATCTCGGTCATCGTCGTGGTCGACGCCTCGACGGGCCGTGTCATCACCGGGCCCGAGATCCACGCGCGCGGCTTCGCCGAAGACGACTCGGTGTTCGACGACGTCAAGCCCAAGATCATCGACGCCCTCGCCGAGGCGGCGCAGAACGGCGTGCGCGACTCGCACGCGCTCTCGCAGATCGTGCGGCGGGTGATGGGCGGCTGGGTGAACCGGCGCCTGCGCCGCCGGCCGATGCTCGTGCCGCTCGTCATCGAGGCGTAGCGGCATCGAGGCGTAGGGGATCGCCCCGATTCCCCCCTGAGAAGGATCCCACGGCCGTCGCGGAGTCTCTACAGTGGTGGAGATGCCCGGCGGCCCCTACGGCCGGGCGACCCGACGAAGGAGTGCCGTGGGCGTCTGGCGCAAGTGGATCTTCCCGACGATTCGAATCGTACTCGTGGCGGTGATCGCGATCGCGCTGGCGAAGCTCGCGTTCTTCCCCGATCGCGCCGAGGCCGACGCAGAGACGGCCGTGCCGACGGGCAGCGTCGTCGAGCCGCAGGTCGCGGTCGCGCGCGGCACGATCGCCAACGAGGTGGTGCTGACGGGCACCGTGAACGCGGATGCCTCGGCCCCCGTCAAGGCGACGGGAACGGGCGCGGTCGACGAGGTGTTCGTCACCGCGGGGCAGCAGGTCGCGGCGGGGCAGAAGCTCTACGACATCAAGGTGCAAGACGAGGTGGAGCCGACCGAGACGCTCGGGCCCGACGGCCTGCCGTCGATGACGATGCCGAAGGCGTCGTTCCACTTCGAGAAGGTGCTCGCGCCGTCGGCGGGCGTGCTCGCGTCGCTCGACGTCATCGAGGGCCAGCCCGTCGCGACGGGGGAGGTCACGGGGCAGGTGGCGCCGCCGAGTTTCAACGTCACGGCGACGCTCAGCCCCGAGCAGCAGTACCGGCTGACGAGCGCGCCGACCGAGGCGCTCGTGACGATCGCGGGCGGGCCGGCTCCGTTCACGTGCGGCGGTCTCGTGATCTCGACGCCGCTCTCGGGTGCCAGCGGTGGCACCGGCGGGGCCGGCGCGGGAGCGACGGGCGCTGCGGGCGGCGGGGGCGCCGAGGCATCCGGCGGCACCACCGTGCGCTGCGCGGTGCCCGGCGACGTGCGCGTGTTCCCCGGTCTCTCGGCCCAGGTGAAGATCTCGGCGGGCAGTGCCGCCGACGTGCTCGTGGTGCCGATCACGTCGGTCGGGGGCGGCGCCGAGACGGGCGTCGTCTGGCTCGTCACGGCCGACGGCGAGCGTGTCGAACAGCCCGTGAGACTCGGGCTCAGCGACGGTACCCAGGTCGAGGTCGTCGAGGGCGTCGCAGAGGGCGACCAGGTGCTGCAGTTCGTGCCCGGCGCGCCGGGCGAGACCGGTCGAGAGGGCTGCGTGCAATCGCCCGACGGCATGATGATGTGCGGAACCCTGACGCAATGAACCTCGTCGAGGCGCGCGGCGTCGGCCGCACGGTGGAGTTGCCCGACGGGCGCCCGCTCACGATCCTCTCGGGCGTCGAGCTCATGGTCGACGAGGGCGACCGGGTGTCGATCGTCGGCCGCTCGGGCTCCGGCAAGTCGACGCTCTTGAACCTGCTCGGCCTGCTCGACGCGCCGACCGAGGGCGAGCTCGTCTTCCTCGGCCACGATGTGCGCCGCATCGGCAGCGGTGCGCGCGACCGCCTGCGCGGCAGCGAGGTCGGCTTCGTCTTCCAGCAGTTCAACCTGCTGCCGGGGCGCACGGCGCTCGAGAACGTGCAGACCCCGCTGCTCTACTCCGGCGGCCGTGAGTTCTGGCGGCGCGAGCAGATCGCCCGCGACATGCTCGAACGCGTCGGGCTCGGCGAGCGGCTCACGACGAAGCCCGAGCGCCTGTCAGGCGGCGAGCAGCAGCGCGTGGCGATCGCGCGTGCGCTCGTGCGCAGACCCCGACTCATCCTCGCCGACGAACCGACCGGCGCTCTCGACCTCGAGACCGGCGCCGAGGTCATGACGCTCATCGAGGCGGTCGCCGCCGAGACGGGCGCCGCGCTCGTGACGATCACGCACGACCCCGCGATCGCGGCGCGATCGAACCGCCACTTCCTGCTGCGGGGCGGCAGGCTCGAGGCAGCGGATGCCGCGGCAGCACGCCCCGCCGTCGAAGCCGACGCCGAGGCGGCCGCATGACCGGCTGGTTCGCCCGCACGGCGACGGGCGCCGTGAGCACCGTCGTCGAGGCGCTCGAAGAGCTGCGCATCCACCGCGGGCGCGTGCTGCTCTCGCTCATCGGCGTCGCGGTCGCCGTCTGCGCGCTCACGACCGTCGTGGGTGCCGCGGCCATCGCCGAGCAGGCCGGTCGTGAGATGCAGGAGCGCGGCGGCGGGCGCCCGGCGACGGTGCAGCTGAGCGCGAACTCGTCGAACGGCCCGATCGACCCCGCGACGGCCGAGACGGCCTGGCAGGCAGCGCTCGAACGGCATGGCATCGACTACGCGAGTCGCGTCGGCTACGGCGGCCTGACCGTGCAGTTCGCCGACGGCGCCGTACCGGTCTCGTTGCAGGTCGTCGACCCCGACTACGGGGTGATGCACCGGGTGCGGCTCGCCGAGGGCGCCTGGTTCACCGAGCGCGACACCGATCGCCTCGCGCCCGCCCTCATCGTCAACGAGGCGTTCTGGCAGCGGCTCGGCAGCCCCGAGCTCGCGACGCATCCGACCGTCGAGCTCGTCGGCCGTGGCACGACGACGGGCGTCATCACGGGCGTCACCCCCGCGCAGAGCGAGTGGGACACCGAGCCGACGGCGTTCATCCTCACCGATTCCTATCTGCCGCTGCAGGCGATCGCGACGGTCGATCCGATGATGGGCGCACCGTCGACGAGCTACGAGATGTGGATCCCCGACGGATCGGCAGACGAGCTCACCGAGTCGATGAAACGGGCGTTCCGATCCGAGCTCGGCGAGGGCGCGACGGTCGACGGCTGGCGCACCGACTACGGCCAGATGGAGGGCGACCCGTATCTGCCGATCAAGCTCATGGTCATCGGCATCGCCGTCGTCATCCTGCTGCTCGGTGCGCTCGGGCTGCTCACGATCGCGCTCGTGACCGTGCGCGGGCGCATCCGCGAGATCGGCATCCGGCGCTCGTTCGGCGCGACGGCCGGGCGGGTGTTCTTCTCGGTGCTCATGGAGACGGTCGTCGGCACGTTCGTGGCCGGCGTCGTCGGCGTGGCGATCGCCATCGCGCTCGTGCGGAGTCCGCTCATGGGCATGGCCCTCGGCGGCGCCGAGGTCGAGGACATGCCGGGATTCCCGATCGAGGCGGCCCTGATCGGCATCGGCGCGGCCGTCGCGGTCGGCGCGCTCGCGGGCCTGCTGCCCGCGCTCGGCGCGGTGCGCGTGAAGGTGATCGATGCGATCCGCTTCTGAACACTCGCGCCGAGCTGCAGCCCGGTGCGGGCGCGGAGCCGTAGCCTAGGCACATGGCTACGAGCACCAGGTCGAACGGTCGTGCCTCGGGCGCGTCCTCGCGTGCTTCGAGTTCCCGCACCTCCGCTGCGAAGACCGCGCCCACGAAGAAGCTTCCGGCGACGACCCCTCGCGGGGCGGCCGCCAAGAAGACGCCGGCCACCCCCGAGCGACCGAACCTGCTCGTTCGCATGTGGATGGGGCTCGCGCACCTGACCGGCGGGGCGGCCCGCGCGCTCGGCCCCGAGACGCTCTCGAGAGAGGAGCGTCGCGACGGCCTGCCGTTCTTCATCGTCGTGCTCGCGATCATCGGAGCGGTGATCGAGTGGTTCCTCATCAACGAGCCGATCGCCCATACCCTCGACTCGTGGACCTTCGGCGGCCTCTTCGGCCGCGTCGCGTTCGCCCTCCCGGTCGTCATGCTGATCTTCGCCGTCTGGCTGTTCCGGCACCCGAGCTCGGTGCACGACAACACCCGGATCGGCATCGGCCTGGGGCTCCTGCTCCTGACGGTGTCGGCCCTCTGCGACATCTTCGGCGGGCAGCCCGAGCCGCGCGACGGCATGGCGGTGCTGGCTCGTGCCGGCGGCATCCTCGGCTGGCTCGTCGCCGCGCCGCTCATGGCCCTCATCACGCAGGCCGGCGCGACGATCGTCGTGATCGTGCTGCTGCTGCTCTCGCTGCTCATCATCACGAAGACGCCGCCGAACCGCATTCCCGCGCGGTTCCGCGAGCTCTACGAATGGCTCTTCGGTGCGACGCACGACGAGCCCGTCACCGAGGTCGGCCCGAAGCCCTCGAGGCGCGAGCGCAAGAAGGCCGAGCAGCTCGAACTCGACGGCATCGACGCGCTCGGCGACGGTGACGACGACGAGCCGCGCTCCGGCCTGCTGCCGTGGTGGCGTCGCAACGACTCGAATCGTGAAGAGGACCCCGCGTTCGACCCGTCCGGCGCCGAAGGTCTCACCGAGGTGTTCGGGGCGGGCTCTGCCGCTGGCAGCTTCGAGTCGGCGCTCGAGGGCGTGGGCGGCCCGAGCACGTACGGCACCGAGGTGCTCGGCGACCTCGAGCGCGCCGAATCGGCGTTGCAGCAATTCACGGGCGACGTGCCGCGCGGCGGCACGGGCCTTCGCGGTGACGACGCCGGGGCCACGAACGTGCTCGCGGTGTTCGACGTCGCGGGCGACGCGGGCGGTGCAGGCGCGGCCGGTGCGACGGGCCCCGGCGCCCCCGAGGCCTCCGAGTTCGATGCCGACGCGGCATCCGCCCCCGAGCGCCCCTACCACCTGCCCGCCGCCTCGACCCTCGAGGCCGGCGCCCCCGCCAAGAAGCGTTCGCAGGCCAACGACGACGTCGTGCGGCAGATCACCGGCGTGCTCGACCAGTTCTCGGTCGACGCGAAGGTCACCGGATTCTCGCGCGGGCCGACCGTCACGCAGTACGAGATCGAGCTCGGCCCGGGCGTCAAGGTCGAGCGGGTCACGGCCCTCTCGAAGAACCTCGCCTACGCCGTCGCCTCGAACGAGGTGCGCATCCTCTCGCCGATCCCGGGCAAGAGCGCGATCGGCATCGAGATCCCGAACGCCGACCGTGAGATCGTGACCCTCGGCGACGTGCTGCGCTCGGGCAACGCCGCGAACGCCTCGCACTCGATGACGATCGGCGTCGGCAAAGACGTCGGCGGCGGCTATGTCATCGCCAACCTCGCGAAGATGCCCCACCTGCTCGTGGCCGGCTCGACGGGCTCGGGCAAGTCGAGCTTCGTGAACTCCATGATCACGAGCCTCCTGATGCGCGCGAAGCCCTCCGACGTGCGCATGGTGCTCATCGACCCGAAGCGCGTCGAGCTCGCGCCCTACGCGGGCGTGCCGCACCTCATCACGCCCATCATCACGAACCCCAAGAAGGCGGCAGAGGCGCTCTCGTGGGTCGTGAAAGAGATGGACATGCGCTACGACGACCTCGCGTCGTTCGGCTTCCGTCACATCGACGACTTCAACAAGGCCGTCGTGGGCGGTGAGATCGTGCTGCCTGCCGGTTCTGAGCGCAAGCTCAAGCCCTACCCGTACCTGCTCGTCGTGGTCGACGAGCTCGCCGACCTCATGATGGTCGCCCCGCGCGACGTCGAGGACTCCATCGTGCGCATCACGCAGCTCGCCCGTGCGTCGGGAATCCACCTCGTGCTCGCGACGCAGCGACCCTCGGTCGACGTCGTGACGGGCCTCATCAAGGCCAACGTGCCGTCGCGGCTCGCATTCGCCGTCACGAGCGTCACCGACTCGCGCGTCATCCTCGACCAGCCGGGCGCCGACAAGCTCATCGGCCAGGGCGATGCGCTCTTCCTGCCGATGGGCGCGTCGAAGCCGCTGCGCGTACAGGGCGCCTGGGTGAGCGAAGACGAGATCGAGCGGGTCGTCAAGCACGTCACGAGGCAGGCCCGCCCCGAGTACCGGCAGGATGTCGCGGAGTCCGCGCCGCGCAAAGAGATCGATGCCGACATCGGCGACGACCTCGAACTGCTGCTCGCGGCCGCCGAGCTCGTGGTGTCGACGCAGTTCGGTTCGACCTCGATGCTGCAGCGCAAGCTGCGCGTCGGCTTCGCGAAGGCCGGCCGCCTCATGGACCTGCTCGAGTCGCGAGAGATCGTCGGCCCGTCCGAGGGGTCGAAGGCGCGCGACGTGCTCGTCACGGTCGAGCAGCTGCCCGGGGTGCTCGCCCGCCTCCGCGGCGAGGAGCCCGCGGCGGCACAGGCCGCTCCGGCCGCCCGGCCGACTGCAGCACCCGGATCGGTGCCGGGATCGGCGCCGGGATCGGCGCAGACCGGCCCGCTCGGCGGCGGGATCGCGCCCACCGAGGCCTACGACGCGCCCGACGCCCGCTACGACGACCCCGTCGCGCGCATGAGCGAGGGTCGCCCTGAGGTCGAGGGCGACGACGACGAAGACGCCTGGGGCCTCACCGGGCGCGACTGAGCCCGCGGCCGGATCGACGCGATCGTGAGCCCACCCGCGGACGCGCCCGGCCGGTAGTCTGACCGTATGACCTCCTCCGCCGGCACTCCCGCGCGATCGGCGAACTGGAACCTTCCGAACGCGATCACCGTCGTCCGCATCCTCGCGGCGCCCGTCTTCTTCTGGATGCTGCTGGCCGATGACGGCGCCGACGGTGCGCTCCGGTGGTGGGCGGCGGCGCTGTTCATCGTCGCGATCGCGACCGACGGCATCGACGGACACATCGCGCGGTCGCGCGGCCTCGTGACCGACCTCGGCAAGATCCTCGATCCGATCGCCGACAAGCTGCTGACGAGCGGGGCGCTCGTCTGCCTCTCGATCCTCGGCGAGCTGCCGTGGTGGGTCACCGCGATCATCGTCGTGCGCGAGGTCGGCATCACGGTGTGGCGCCTCGTCGAGCTTCGCAGGGGAAACGTCGTGCCCGCGTCATCCGGTGGCAAGCTCAAGACGCTCGTGCAGTCGGTCGCGATCTCGTTCGCGCTCGTGCCGCTCTGGACGATCGTCGGCGACTGGATCTTCTGGGTCAACGGAGTGCTCATGACCGCGGCGGTCGTGCTGACGCTCTGGTCGGGCCTGCTCTATGTTCGCGACGCCGTGCGCCTCGCGCGCGCGCGGCGCGACGCGAGCTGAGACGGTCGAGCGGATGCCTCGTGACACGGGCGGCTCGGCGGCCCGACTCATCGCGGAGCTGACCGGGCGCGGCCTGAGCGTCGCCGTCGCGGAGTCGCTCACCGGTGGTCTCGTGGTCGCCGAACTCACGAGCGTGCCGGGTGCATCGGTCGTCGTGCGCGGGGGCGTGGTCGCGTACGACACAGCGGTGAAGCGATCGGTGCTGGGGGTCGATGCGGCGCTGCTCGCCGCAGAGGGTGCGGTGGATCCCGAGGTGGCCCGGCAGATGGCCGATCGCGTGCGCGAGGTGTTCGCGGTCGACGGCCGGCCCGCCGATCTCGGCATCGCCACGACGGGTGTCGCAGGGCCGAGCGATCAAGACGGCAAGCCGCCGGGCACCGTGTTCGTGGGCATCGCCTTCGCGGGCGAGGTCGCCGCGATCGAGCTCTCGCTCCACGGCACGCGTGCGGAGATCCGCGTCGCGACGGTGCAGGCGGCGATCGAGGCGGCGCTCGGGGCGGCGCTCTCCGGCGTCGCCGATCTGCGCGGCTGAGCGGCGCGTCAGGCGCGCGGCAGGCGGTATCGGTGCTCGGGGCGTCCGGCCGTGCCGTAGCGGGGTGAGACCTCGGCTGCACCGCTCGCGACGAGGTGCTCGAGGTAGCGGCGGGCGCTGACCCGCGCCATGCCGAGCGATTCGGCGATCTCGGCCGCCGAGGCATCCGTCTCGCGGCTGGCGAGTTGTGCCGCGACGCGCTCGAGACTGACCGCCGACAGTCCCTTCGGCAGGGGTGCCCGACGTGCGGGCGCGGCACCGAGCACTTCGTCGACCGCGCGCTGGTCGAGGGCGGCGCCAGGCATCGCGAGATTCGCGACGATGCCGCGTCGCACTTCGTCGAGCCGTTCGCCGAGCGTGGCGCCCGAGAAGGGCTTGACGAGGTAGTGACGCACGCCGAGCTGCCGAGCGCGGCGCACCGTGTCGAGATCGCGGGCAGCGGTGACGGCGATCACCTCGACATCGTCGTCGGCGGCGCGCAGCCGGCGCAGCACGTCGATGCCGCCGAGGTCGGGCAGGTAGACGTCGAGCAGCACGAGCTGGGGCCGGTGCAGCTCGATCGCCGACAGCGCCTCCGCGCCCGTGTGCGCCTCGGCGACGACGGTGAAACCCGGCCGGGTGTCGACGAAGGCCCGGTTGACCTGCGCGACGGCGAAGTCGTCGTCGACGATCACGACACGGATGTCGCTCATCGTCCGGCCCCGGCGGTGCTCGGCGTGCCGGCGGTGCTCGGCGAGCCGGCGGTGCGCTCGAGCGCCGGCCACGGCAGGCGTGCGGTGAACCGCGCGCCGCCCGTCGGCGAGGCGGCGACCGCCACCGAGCCGCCGAGCCGCGCGGCGATGCGCGTCACGATCGTGAGTCCGATGCCGCGCCGCGCCTTGCCGGGCGTCGCCGACTTGTCGCTGACATCGGGCTCGAAGATCGCGCCCCGGCGTTCGGGCGCGATGCCCGGCCCGTCGTCGTCGACGCCGACGACGACGGCCCCCGCTTCGAGGTCGTCGCGGATCGAGAGCGTGATGCGCCCGCCGAGCACGCACGCCTCGATCGCATTGTCGAGCAGGTTGCCGACCACGGTGACGAGTTCGGTGCGCGGCGCGTCGTCGTCGACGGTGTCGAGGTGCGAGGCCGGGTCGAGCACCAGTGCGATGCCGAGCTCTTGCGCGCGCGATCGTTTGGCGAGCACGAGGGCGGCCGTCTCGACGTCGCCGATGCCGTCGTGCTCGTCGAGCGGCGAGAGCGCGCCGCCACTGCCGACGCGTTCGATGAAGGTGATCGCCGCGTCGACGTGGCCGAGTTCGAGCAGGCCGCTCACGACGTGCAGCTTGTTGGCGAACTCGTGCGATTGGGCGCGCAGACCCTCGGCGAGGCTCTGGGCGCCCTCGAGTTCGCGCAGCGTGGTCTCGAGTTCGGTGCGGTCGCGCAGGATCGCGATCGATCCGACCTCGCGGCCGTCGACGCGCACGCGGTCGCCGTGCACGAGCAGCACGCGTTCGCCCGACAGCACGGGCGTCTCACGGTCTTCGCCCGAGGCGATGAAGCTCGCGAGTTCGCGATCGAGCACCTCGCCGACCTGCAGGCCGAGCACCGCGCTCGGCTCGACGACGTCGAGCAGGCGGGCCGCGGCGTCGTTCATGAGCACGATGCGTCCGCCGTCGTCGACGGCGACGAGCCCTTCGCGGATGCCGTGCAGCATCGCCTCGCGGGTCTCGAGCAGGGCGCGGATCTCGTCGGGTTCGAGCCCGTAGATGCGGCGACGGATGACGCGGCCGATCCACGCCGAACCGATGACGCCGATCACGGCGGCCGCGACGAGGGCCGCGAGCAGCACCGTGAGCCCGCCGGCGAAGTCGGCGCGCAGCTCGGACTCGAGGATGCCGACCGAGACCTGCCCCATGACCTCGCCGTCGGCCGCGAAGATTGGCACCTTCACCCGCCACGACTCGCCGAGCGTGCCGGTCTGCGTGCCCACGTACACCTGGCCAGAGAGGGGGATCGCCGGGTCGGTCGAGACCCTCTCGCCGATGCGGTCGGGGTTCGGGTGCGAGTAGCGGATCCCGAGGTCGTTCGCCACGACGATGTACGTGACGTTCGATGCACGCCGAACCACTTCGGCGACGGGCTGGATCGTCGCCGACGGGTCGAGGTCGTCGAACGCCTCGGTGATGACGGGCAGCCCGGCGACCGACTGCGCGACCGCGATCATGCGGTCTTCGTAGGCGTCGCGTAGTTGCTGCTCCTGCAGCCAGATGGCTGCTGCGCCCGTGCCGACCACGGTCGTGAGCACGATGACGAGCTGCAGCAGCAGGAGCTGCATGCCAAGCGTCATCGACCGGCCCACTCGACAAGTGTGCCGCACGCCGGCCGGGTGGAAGACCCCGGCGCCGTGACCAATACGACCGAATCGACCGAAACGACCACTACGACCCTTACGACCGCAGTCTTCCGCCGCACGAACCGCCCGCCATAGCGTCGGCGGCACATCGATCGTCAGCCCGCGGATTCGCGGGCACTCAAGGAGGAGCTTTGCGATCTCACAGCCGGCCGCACCAGGCCGCAACCACCCGAACCTCGCGCACACCGCTGCGCACTCCGCTGCGCATCGCGCTCGCCGGCGTCGGCACCGCCGCCCTGCTCGGCCTCGCGGCCTGTGCGGCCCCAGCGGGCGGCGACGGCGATGAAGCGGATGCCGCGGCGGCATCCCTCGACGCCGTGAATCTGATCGCCCCCGCCGACCCCGGCGGCGGCTGGGATCAGACCGCCCGTGCCATGTCGCAGGTACTGACCGACGAGGGCCTCGTCTCGCAGGCGCCCGTGCAGAACATCGGCGGCGCGGGCGGCACCGTCGGTCTCGCCTCGCTCGCGAACGAGAAGGACCCGGCGACCCTCATGGTCACGGGCCTCGTCATGGTCGGCGCCGTCGAGACGAACGCCTCCGACGTGCGCATCGAGGACATGACCCCGATCGCGAAGCTCACCGAAGAGGCGCTCGTGCTCGTGGTGCCCGCCTCGTCGCCGTACAAGACCACTGAAGACCTCGTCGACGCGATCGTCGAACAGGGAGCCGCGATCTCGGTCACGGGCGGTTCGGCGGGCGGCGCCGACCACATCCTCGCGGGCATGCTGCTCACCGAGGCGGGCGTCGATCCCGCCGACATCCCGTCGACGCTCAACTACATCCCGAACTCGGGCGGCGGCGAAGCCGTCACGATGCTGCTCGGCAACACCGTGCAGGCGGGTATCTCGGGCGTCGGCGAGTTCGTCGAGCAGATCGAGGCCGGCGAGCTGCGCGCCCTCGCCGTCTCGTCGCCCGAGCCCGTCGACCTCCTGCCCGACACCCCGACCCTCGTCGAAGAGGGGTACGACGTCGAACTGACGAACTGGCGGGGGCTGCTCGCCCCCGGCGGCATCTCCGACGCCGACATCGAGGCGCTCACGACGCTCGTCACCGAGATGCACGACTCCGAGGGCTGGAGTGCGACGCTCGAAGAGAAGGGCTGGGCCGATGCGTTCCTCGTCGGCGACGAGTTGCAGGCGTTCCTCGATGCCGACATCGTCGAGGTGACGAAGACCCTCACGACGATCGGCCTGGTCGCCCCGTGACCGAGCTCTCCCCGGCTCCCCTCGGCGCTCCGGCGCCGGGGGGAGCCGCCCCCGTGCGCACGCCGATCGGCGAGTACGCCTTCGCCGCGGTGTGCGCCGCCCTCGGTGTGTACGCGATCATCGGCGCCGGGTTCATCCGCGTTCCGCCGGGATCGGCGAGCGTGCTCGGGCCACGGGTGTTCCCGTACGCCGTCGGGGTGCTGCTCGTCGCGGCATCCGTCGCCGTGATGGTGCAGGTGGCGCGAGGGCGCCGCGGAGTGCCCGACGACGGCGAAGACGTCGACCCCGATGCGCCGACCGACTGGCTGACCGTCGGCAAGCTCGTGGCGTGCTTCCTCTCGCAGGTCGTGCTGATCGAGTTCGCGGGGTGGCCGTTGGCGGTCACTGTGCTCTTCGGGGGCGCGGCCTGGTCGCTCGGCGCCAAGCGCTGGTGGATGGCCGTCGCCATCGGCTTCGGCCTCGGCATCGTCACCCAACTCGTCTTCGGCGCATGGCTCGGACTCTCGCTCCCAGCCGGCCCGCTTCTCGACTGGATCCCGATCTTCAATGGATAGCCTCACCGCACTGCTCGAGGGCTTCGCCACTGCGCTGCAGCCCCAATACCTGCTCTACGCGCTCTTCGGCGTGTTCATCGGCACGGCCGTCGGCGTGCTGCCGGGCATCGGGCCCGCCATGACGGTGGCCCTGCTGCTGCCGCTCACCTACTCGCTCGACCCGACGGGCGCGCTCATCGTGTTCGCCGGCATCTACTACGGCGGCATGTACGGCGGGTCGACGACGTCGATCCTGTTGAACACGCCGGGGGAGTCCGCGTCGATCGTGACGGCGCTCGAGGGCAACCGCATGGCCAAGGCGGGGCGCGGGGCCGCGGCCCTCGCCACGGCGGCGATCGGCTCGTTCGTGGCCGGCACGGTGGCCACGCTCGCCCTCACCTTCCTCGCGCCCGGCATCTCGAAGCTCGCCGTGCAGCTCGGCCCCGCCGACTACTTCGCGCTCATCGTCGTCGCGTTCCTGACGGTCGGCGCCCTGCTCGGGTCGAGCGTGCCGCGCGGTCTCGTCTCGCTCGGCCTCGGCCTGCTGCTCGGACTCGTCGGCACCGAGGTGCTCTCGGGGCAGCAGCGGTACACCTTCGGCGTGCCGAGCCTCGCCGACGGCATCGACGTCGTCATCATCGCGGTCGGCCTCTTCGCCCTCGGCGAGACGCTCTATGTGGCGTCGCGGCTGCGGCACGGCTCGGTGCACGTCATCCCGATCACCAAGGGCTGGCGCAGCTGGATGACCCGTCGCGACTGGTCGCGCTCGTGGCGACCCTGGCTGCGCGGCACCGTGATCGGGTTTCCGATCGGCACGATCCCGGCGGGCGGGGCGGATGTCGCGACCTTCCTCTCGTACGCCGCCGAACGCCGACTTGCCAAAGGCGATGCCCGGGCCGAGTTCGGCCGGGGCGCGATCGAGGGGGTGGCGGGGCCCGAGGCGGCCAACAACGCGGCGGCGGCCGGCGTGCTCGTGCCGCTGCTCACGCTCGGCCTGCCGACGACGGCCACGGCGGCGATCATCGTCTCCGCGTTCCAGTCGTACGGCATCCGGCCGGGGCCGATGCTGTTCGAGAACCAGTCGGGTCTCGTCTGGGCGCTCATCGCGAGCCTCTACATCGGCAACGTGATGCTGCTCGTGCTGAACCTGCCGCTCGTGGGCATGTGGGTGAAGGTGCTGCGCATCCCGCGGCCCTACCTCTATGCCGGCATCCTCGCGTTCGCAGGGCTCGGCGCGTACGCGCTGCACTTCAACGTCTTCGACACGGTGACCCTGCTCGTCGTCGGGCTCGTCGGCTTCTTCATGCGTCGCTACGGGTACCCGGTCGCGCCGATGGTGGTCGGCGGCATCCTGGGCCCGATGGCCGAGGAGCAGCTGCGCAAGTCGATGGCGATCAGCCAGGGCGATCTCGCCTACCTCGTGCACAGCCCGTTCGCGATCATCGCCTACACGACCCTCGCCGTCATCATCGCGCTCGGCATCTGGCTCAAGCGCCGCAAGGCGAAGCTTGAGGCGACGCCCACACTCGTGCCGACGGCGGCCATCGCCGCGGTGCACAGCGGCGCGTCGGAGGAGCGCGGGTCCGGGGCATCCTGAATTCTCGGAAATGAGGCGGGAGCGCGGAATAGTCTTCGTGAACACCCTGTTACATGTGGCAGGTTCACACGAAAGCTCCAGTGTGCAACGCTAGATTGATACAGCGAAGAGTCGGCTAAACTGACGCTTCCGTTCTCGGCTCCGGGGGAGCCGACGGCAGAGAGAAGGAGGTTCCCGATGGTCCTGGTTCGACAGGAGATCGGCGATGTGCTGAGGGACTTCCGCCTGCAGAAGGGTCGCACCCTTCGTCAGGTCGCGTCCAAGGCCAGCGTTGCGCTCGGCTACCTGAGCGAGGTGGAGCGGGGCCAGAAAGAGGCGTCCTCCGAGATCCTCGCCTCCGTCGCCGACGCGCTCGACACGCCCATCTCGGTGATCATGCACGAGGTCGGCGACCGCATCGCGGTGCTCGAAGGCCTCTCGGTGGTGCCCGACAGCCTGCCCGACGAGCTCGTGGCCGAGTTCGACGCAGACCTGATGGTCCGCTGACCCCACGTACATTCGCACTGCAGATCGGCCGGTCGTGAGACCGGCCGATCGTGCGTCGAGAGGATTCCCGTGAAGCTGAGCGAGTTCCAGGCCGCGGTCGCCGACGAGTTCGGCGCCGGGTACGGCAGCGTCGTCGTCGGCGATCTCGTGCTCTCCTCGCTCGGCGGGCGCACGGCCCGCGAGGCGCTCGCCGCCGGCGTGCGGCCGCGCGAGGTCTGGCTCGCACTCTGCGAGGCGACGGATGTCCCGGAGGAGCGCCGACACGGCGCCGGCCGGCCGGTGCCGGGGGAGACGCGCACACCGCGTCTCTCCTGAAGCTCGCGCGTCCGCCCTGACGCCCGCGCCTGTCGTGATGCTCGCGACTCGACCCGAAGACGTGTTCGACACGCGGGGGTTTCTTCGAACATGCATTCGGAGACTGCGCTAGGCTCCTCCACAGCAGGAGGAACGGCGCAACCGTCCACATCCTCGCCGAGATCGGCGTCGGATGTCGGTGGCCGGCCATACGGTCGATGCGTCGGAACACACCGCAACCGCCTTGTCGCGAGACGCCGCGGGTCAGCACCGGCCGGTCCACTCCAGCCGGGGCCCGCAACGTGGAACGACAGCCTAGAGGCAGCCGCAATCGAGCACGAAGGAGCCCCACCCATGGCATCATCAGCAGACCGCGAGAAGTCCCTCGAAACCGCACTCGCGCAGATCGACCGCCAGTTCGGCAAGGGCTCGGTCATGCGCCTCGGCAGCGAAGATCGCGCCCCCGTCGAGGTCATCCCCACCGGTTCGATCGCCCTCGACATCGCGCTCGGCATCGGGGGTCTCCCGCGCGGCCGCATCATCGAGATCTACGGCCCCGAGTCCTCGGGCAAGACCACGCTGACCCTGCACGCCATCGCCAACGCGCAGCGCAACGGCGGCATCGCCGCATTCATCGACGCCGAGCACGCGCTCGACCCCGAGTACGCGAAGAAGCTCGGCGTCGACATCGACGCGTTGCTCGTCTCGCAGCCCGACACGGGCGAGCAGGCGCTCGAGATCGCCGACATGCTCGTGCGTTCCGGCTCCATCGACCTCGTCGTCATCGACTCGGTCGCGGCGCTCGTGCCTCGTGCCGAGATCGAGGGCGAGATGGGCGACTCCCACGTCGGCCTCCAGGCCCGACTCATGTCGCAGGCGCTCCGCAAGCTCACGGGCGGTCTCAGCCAGACCAACACCACGATGATCTTCATCAACCAGCTGCGCGAGAAGATCGGCGTGTTCTTCGGCAGCCCCGAGACCACCGCCGGTGGCAAGGCGCTGAAGTTCTACGCCTCGGTGCGACTCGACATCCGTCGCATCGAGACGATGAAAGACGGCACCGAGGCGGTGGGCAACCGCACCCGGGTGAAGGTCGTGAAGAACAAGATGGCCCCGCCCTTCAAGCAGGCCGAGTTCGACATCCTGTACGGCACTGGCATCTCGCGTGAGGGCAGCCTCATCGACTTCGGCGTCGATCAGGCGATCGTCAAGAAGTCGGGTGCGTGGTACACGTACGACGGCGACCAACTGGGGCAGGGCAAAGAGAACGCCCGCAACTTCCTGCTGCAGAACCCCGACATCGCGGCCGACATCGAGCAGAAGATCCTCGTGAAGCTGGGCGTCGGTCAGCCGGCCGCTGCTGCCGGTGCGGCTGCTCCGTCGAACGTCGAGCCCATCGCACCGAAGCTCGGCCGCAAGGGCGCCTGAGTCCGAACCACGACATGACCGGGGTGAGTCAGACATGAGCGACGCATCATCAGAACGACTCGCCCCGGTCACGTACCTGCCGTGGGCGAGGTCGGGGGCTGTGCGACCCGCGCCGGCAGTGTCATCGGCGCGATCGGCGTCGTCGGCGTCGTCGGCGTCGTCGGAGCCATCGGAGCCCGAAGAGTCCGGGGCCGAGCGCGATGAGCGCATCGACCGGCTCGTCATCTCGAGGCTGCGGCGCTCGGCGCTCTCGATCTCAGAGGTGCGGGCGGTGCTCGTCGAGCACGGACTCGACGACATCGAGGTCGAGGAGTGGATCGAGCGCTACGAGCGACTCGGCTACCTCGACGACGCGAAGCTCGCCGAGCAGCTCGTGCACAGCCACGGCGTGCGGCGGGGCAAAGGCAGCGGGGCGATCATGCAAGAACTCGGGCGGCGCGGCGTCGACAGCGCGCTCGCGCGTGCGGCCGTCGAAGACCTCGACCCCGAGACCGAGCTCGACAATGCACGCACCGTGGCCGTACGTCGTGCGCGTCAGTTGCACGGCCTCGACCGACAGACCGCCGAACGCCGGTTGTCGGCGTTCCTGCAGCGTCGCGGCTATCCGGGCGACATCGTGCGCGAGGCGGTGACGGAGGCACTCGCCGGGGAAGGCTCGTAAACTGGTGCGATCATGAGCACCATTCACGACGTCTCCATCGAGATGCCCCGCGACCAGGTCGCCGAAGCGGCAGCGTCGCCGCGCACCTACGAAGTCCGCACGTTCGGTTGTCAGATGAACGTGCACGACTCCGAGCGGCTCTCGGGCTCGCTCGAAGCCGCCGGTTATGTTCCGGCCAACGGCGCCGAGGCCGACATCGTCGTCATCAACACCTGCGCCGTGCGCGAGAACGCCGACAACAAGCTCTACGGCAATCTCGGCCACCTCGCTTCGGTCAAGCGCCGTCACGAGGGCATGCAGATCGCCGTCGGCGGCTGCCTCGCCCAGAAAGACAAGAACGTCATCCTCGAGAAGGCGCCGTGGGTCGATGTCGTGTTCGGCACGCACAACATGGGCGCCCTGCCGAGCCTGCTCGAGCGTGCCCGCCACAACGACGAGGCGCAGCTCGAGATCCTCGACTCGCTCGAGGTGTTCCCGTCGACTCTGCCCACCAAGCGCGACTCGAGCTACAGCGGCTGGGTGTCGATCTCGGTCGGCTGCAACAACACCTGCACCTTCTGCATCGTGCCGGCGCTCCGTGGCAAAGAGAAAGACCGCCGCCCGGGCGACATCCTCGCCGAGATGCAGACCCTCGCCGACGACGGCGTGATCGAGATCACGCTGCTCGGCCAGAACGTGAACTCCTACGGCGTCGAGTTCGGCGACCGCCAGGCCTTCGGCAAGCTGTTGCGCGCGGCCGGCGCCATCGAGGGCCTCGAGCGCATCCGCTTCACGAGCCCGCACCCCGCGGCGTTCACCGACGACGTCATCGAGGCGATGGCCGAGACCCCCAACGTCATGCCGCAGTTGCACATGCCGTTGCAGTCGGGTTCCGACCGCATCCTCAAGGCGATGCGTCGCTCGTACCGTTCCGAGAAGTTCCTCGGCATCCTCGACCGGGTGCGCGCGCGCATCCCGAACGCCGCGATCTCGACCGACATCATCGTGGGATTCCCGGGTGAGACCGAAGACGACTTCCAAGAGACCCTGCGCGTCGTCGAGGCGGCGCGGTTCGCCTCGGCGTTCACCTTCCAGTACTCGATCCGCCCCGGCACGCCCGCGGCGACGATGCCCGACCAGGTGCCGAAAGAGGTCGTGCAAGAGCGCTACGAGCGACTGCTCGCCCTGCAAGACCGCATCGCGCTGGAAGAGAACCAGCGTCTCGTCGGCCAGCCGGTCGAGGTGCTCGTCGCCACCGGCGAGGGCAAGAAAGACGCCGAGACACACCGCTTGAGCGGCCGCGCAGAAGACAGCCGTCTCGTGCACTTCGAGGTTCCGGCCGGCTCGGAGCAGCCTCGCCCGGGCGATGTCGTGTCCGTCACGATCACGCAGGCCGCACCCTTCCACCTCATCGCCGATGCGCCCGACGGTGCGCCGCTGCGCGTGCGCCGTACGCGCGCGGGCGACGCGTGGGATCGCGCGCAGGCCGAGAGCTGCGGCGTACCGGCCGACCCCGGGGCATCCGTCGCCGGTCGGGTCTCGCTCGGCCTGCCGACCCTGCGACCGAGCGAAACCGCGCTCGCCGCCCCCGGCATCGGCACCATGCCGATCTACGACCCCGCCGACGGCCAACGCTGACGTGACGCTCATCGCGATCGTCGGTGCGACCGGCACCGGCAAGTCCGCGTTCGCGCTCGATCTCGCAGAGGCGTTCGGCCGGGTCGGCCGCGCCGTCGAGGTCGTCAACGCCGACGCGATGCAGCTCTACCGCGGCATGGACGTCGGCACCGCCAAGCTCCCGCTCGCAGAGCGGCGGGGGGTGCCGCACCACGTGCTCGACGTGCTCGACGTCGTCGACGAGGCATCCGTCGCCGCGTATCAGTCTGCCGCGCGTGCCGCCGTCGACGACGTGCTCGCCCGCGACGGCGTCGCGCTGCTCGTCGGCGGCTCGGGGCTCTACGTCTCGTCGGTCATCCACGACTTCAGATTTCCCGGCACGGATGCCGCGGTGCGCGCGCGGCTCGAAGCAGAACTCGCCGCTCAGGGCCCTGGCATGCTCCATGCGCGGCTGCGAGAGATCGACCCCGAGACGGCCGCGAGCGTCGACGCGCTGAACGGACGCAGGCTCGTGCGCGCGCTCGAGGTGATCGAGGTGACCGGCGAGCCGAAGGCAGCCCGCCTGCCCGACGAACCCGTGCCGTGGCGACCGCACCGCATCGTGCATCTGCGCAGCGACCGGGCGACACTCGTCGAGCGTCTCGACGAGCGCGTCGAGGGCATGTGGCGCGGCGGCCTCGTCGACGAGGTGCGGGGGCTCATCCCGGCGGGCATCGAGCGCGGCGTGACCGCGAGCAAGGCGATCGGCTACGCACAGGCGCTCGGCGAGATCACCGGCCGGCTCTCGCGGGCCGAGGCGATCGCCGAGACGCAGCAGCTCACTCGCACGTACGCCCGGCGGCAGGTCGGCTGGTTCAAGCGCTACCGCGAGGCGGTCACGATCGACGCCGACGACGCCGTGGCACGCGGCACGGAACTCGCCCGGATCGCAGCAGCAGACTGATCGAATGCCGTTCGACCTACGGCTCGCCGAGGGCGCCGGCTCGCAGCCATAGACTGATTCGATGGCATTCGATCTGCGGTTCACCAAGGGCCAGGGCACCGGCAACGACTTCGTGCTCTTCAGCGATCCCGAGGGGGAGTCGGAGCTGACCCCGACCCAGATCGCCGCGGTGTGCGACCGCCGGTTCGGTGTCGGCGCCGACGGCGTGATCCGGGCCGTGCGTTCGGCCAACCTCGACGCGGGCGCCGCTGCCCTCGCCGAGAACCCGCAGGCGTCGTGGTTCATGGACTACTGGAACGCCGACGGCACCGTATCGGAGATGTGCGGCAACGGCATCCGCGTGTTCACGAGCTACCTGATCGACCAGGGCCTCGCCGATCTCGCCATGGGCGACACGATCGCGATCGGCACTCGTGCGGGCGTGCGCACCGTGCGCCGCACCGCCACCGGGTTCGAGGCCGATCTCGGCCTCTGGCGTCTCGACGGCGGCGAGCCGCTCGTGCGCGGCAAGAGCCTGCCCGTCGCCCGGCCCGGCCTCGGCATCGACGTCGGCAACCCGCACATCGTCGTCGCCCTGGCCGACGACGACGAACTCGACGCACTCGACCTCGCCTATCAGCCCGTCATCGAGCCCACGCCCGAGGCCGGCGCCAACGTCGAGTTCGTCGTGCCCGCCGAGCCGCTCGTCGAAGACGGCGTCGGTCGCATCCGCATGCGGGTGCACGAGCGCGGCTCGGGCGAGACGCTCTCGTGCGGCACGGGGGCGGTCGCTTCGGCACTGGCCGTGCGGTATTGGGCCGGCGAAGCCGCCCCCGACCGCTGGCGTGTGCAGGTGCCGGGCGGCGTGCTCGGCGTGCGCATGTTCCAGGCCGCCGACGGCGAGCACGTCTCGCTCTCCGGGCCGGCCGAGCTCGTCTTCGACGGTGTGCTCAGCCTCGCCTGACGCATCCGCTCCCTGAGCTCGTCGAAGGGCGCTTCGACAGGCTCGCTTCGACGGGAGCAGCGACCGGGCGGGCTCGTCAGCGAGCGGATGCCGCTGCGCTCACCTCGAGCACTCGGAACCCCTTGTCTTGCGCCGCACGATCGACGTCGAAGCCGAGCCCGTCGCCGATCCAGCGCTGCAGCGACTCGGCGCCGAGGTGCTTCGCGACGACGAGCCACGCGCTCGCGTCGTCGTCGAGCCGGGGCAGCCAGCGCTCGAGCAGTGCGTGCAGTTCGGCTTTGCCCACCCTGATGGGCGGGTTCGACCAGATGCCGGCGAACCGCACGTCGCCCGGCACGTCGTCCGGCAGCACCGCCTTGACGTTCGTCAGTCCGAGGCGGGCGCAGTTTCGGCGCACCAGATCGAGGGCGCGTTCGTTGACATCGACGGCCCACACCGTGGCGTCCGGTGCCCGAAGCGCCATTGAGATCGCGATCGGGCCCCAGCCGCAGCCGAGGTCGAGCAGTTCACCGCTCGCCGGCGGCGCGGGGGCACGGTCGAGCAGGATGCGGGTGCCCGTGTCGAGATGTTCGGGGCTGAAGACCCCGCCCGAGGTCGAGAGCGACAGCTCGCGCCCGGCGAGGGTCACGGAAATGGTGCGGAGAGTGGCCTCGCCGCCCGGACGAGAGGAGAAGTAGTGGTCGGAGGCCATACAGGGGAACCTATCGCAGCGATGGGAACTAGGGTTAACGCGATGAATGACGCCGAACGCAACTCCGCAGACGACGCCGTCGAGCGAGTGCTCAAGGGCGCAGAGACCAAGGCCGGCGTGACGCGCTTCGGCGCCGACTCGGCTGAGGCGCTCAGGTCGCCCGACTCGGTCGACCTGTTCGACTCCGACTCCGACGGCGAGCAGTACGACCGTGAGGCGCGGGCCGGGCTCCGCCGGGTCGGCGGACTCTCGACCGAGCTCGAAGACGTCACCGAGGTCGAGTACCGGCAGCTGCGCCTCGAGAACGTCGTGCTCATCGGCGTGTACTCGCAGGGTGCGCAGGTCGACGCCGAGAACTCGATGCGCGAGCTCGCGGCCCTCGCCGAGACGGCGGGCGCGCGCGTGCTCGACGGCGTGCTGCAGCGGCGCCCGCACCCCGACCCGAGCACGTACCTCGGTCGCGGCAAGGTCGAGGAGCTCCGGCACATCGTCGCCTCGCTCGGCGCCGACACCGTCGTCGCCGACACCGAACTCGCACCGAGCCAGCGGCGCGCGCTCGAAGACGCGATCAAGGTCAAGGTCATCGATCGCACCGCCGTCATCCTCGACATCTTCAGCCAGCACGCGAAGAGCCGCGAGGGCAAGGCGCAGGTCGAACTCGCGCAACTCGAATACCTCCTGCCGCGACTCCGCGGCTGGGGCGAGTCGATGTCTCGTCAGGCCGGTGGCCAGGTCGGCGGCGCCGGTGCGGGCATGGGCTCCCGCGGGCCCGGTGAGACGAAAATCGAGCTCGACCGCCGCCGCATCCATTCACGCATGGCGAAGCTGCGCAAGCAGATCGCAGGCATGAAGCCGGCACGTGAAGCCAAGCGCGCCAACCGCAAGCGCAACGCCGTGCCGTCTGTCGCGATCGCGGGGTACACGAACGCGGGCAAGTCGAGCATCCTGAACCGCATCACCGGTGCCGGGGTGCTCGTCGAGAACGCCCTGTTCGCCACGCTCGACGCGACCGTGCGGCGCAACACCACGGCCGACGGCCGGGTCTACACGATCGCCGACACCGTCGGCTTCGTGCGCAACCTTCCGCACCAGCTCGTCGAGGCGTTCCGCTCGACGCTCGAAGAGGTCGGCGACTCCGACCTCATCGTGCACGTCGTCGACGCAGCCCACCCCGACCCCGCCGGGCAGATCGCCACCGTGCGCGATGTCATCGGCGAGGTCGGCGCCCGCGACATCCCCGAGCTCATCGTCTTCAACAAGGCCGACCTCGTGACGGCCGAAGACCGCCTCGTGCTGCGCGGCCTCGAACCGGGTGCGATCTTCGCCTCCGCCCGCACGGGCGAGGGCATCCCCGAGGTGCTCGAGGCGATCGCGCGCATGATGCCCGACCCCGCCGTCGAGATCGACCTGCTCGTGCCCTACGACCGCGGCGACATCGTGTCGAACCTGCACGAGACGGGCCGCGTGCTCTCGATCGAGTACCACGAAGACGGCACCCGGGTGCGTGCACTCGCGTCGCCCGAACTGGCCGGCCAGCTCGAGGAGTTCGCCGTGAGCACCGCGAAGGCCTGAGCCGAGCCGTCCGCTCGCCGTGCCGAACTGCGGATGCCTCGGCGAGGCGACCGCTACTTCGGCGACGTCCGCGTCACCGTGCGTCACAGTCGTGGCGGCGCCCTGCGAGGCGGCGTATCGTCGCTCCTGATCGATCAGTGACCGGCCGAAGCGGGTCACTCGGAGCGACCGCCGAGCCCGGCACCCGCCCGCGACATCCACCCGCCGTTTCGGCCGGGGGAACGCGGCCTGCCGTGTTCTTCCCGTTGCCGCTCGCCCTGCAGGAGCACCATGGCATCGACCGCAAGCGACGCATCGGGCGCCGACTGTACGCCCCGACTGCCACTCTCGTTCGAGCTGTACCCGCCGCGCACCGACGCCGCGGCGCTCGCCCTCGGCCGCACGATCGACCGGCTCGCCGAGGTCGACCCCGCGTTCATCTCGGTGACGTTCGGCGCCGGCGGCAGCTCGCGCGCCCGCTCGCTGACGGTGCTCCGGTACATGCTCGAGCACACGCACGTCGAGCCGATGGCGCACCTCACGTGCGTGGGCTCCTCCTATGCCGAGGCCAACCGGCTCGTGCGCGAGTTCCTCGATGCGGGCATCACGAGCTTCCTGGCCCTGCGCGGCGACCCGCCCGTCGATGCCGACCCCGACGCGGGCATCGGCGACCTCGGCAGCGCCGCCGAGCTCGTGCAGCTCATCCACCGGGTGCAGGAGGAGCGCGAGCCCTTCGAGCAGGTCGGGGTGCCCGGCAATCCCGGTGCTTCGCGCATCACGGCGCGGCCCCGACCCGAGCGGGTTGCCGTCGCCGCCTTCCCGACGGGGCATCCGCGGTCGCGGAACCTCGATCACGACGTCGACACGCTCCTCGCGAAGGAGATCGCCGGAGCCAACCTCGCGATCACGCAGCTCTTCTGGCGGGCCGACGACTACCTCGGCTTCGTCGAACGCGCCCGCACGGGCGGCGTCACGATCCCGATCCTTCCCGGCATCATGCCGGTCACGACCCCCGCCCGCCTCGCGAGGCTGACGGAGCTGACCGGCGTCGAACCGCCGGCCTCGCTCGCGATCGACCTCGAGATCGAACCGGATGCCGCGGCCCAGACCGAACTCGGCATCGACTTCGCCACCCGGCTCGCCGCCGAGGTGATCGCGGGCGGCGCACCGGGCCTGCATCTCTACACCTTCAACCGACATGAAGCCGTGCTCGACGTCGTCGACCGGCTCGACCTGCGCACCGAGCGAACCGAGCGGTTCGCCGACGAGAGGAACACCGCACGATGACCACCCCCGCACCCGTCTTCCCCAACGCGACGATCCTGGGCTATCCGCGCATCGGTCGCCGCCGTGAGCTCAAGCGGGCCGTCGAGGCGTTCTGGGCCGGATCGATCTCGGCCGCAGAACTCGAACGGCAGGCCGCCGAACTTCGCGCGGCGACTCGCGAGCGCCTCGCGTCGCTCGGGCTGGCCCGCACCGGCTCGGCGATCCCCGAGACCTTCTCGTTCTACGACCAGGTGCTCGACGCCGCCGTCGCGGTGGGTGCAGTGCCCGAGCGCTTCGCCGGTCTCGCCGATGAGCAGGGTCGGTTCGACCTCGCCGCCTACTTCACGATCGCCCGCGGCGTCGGCGACGACGCCCCGCTCGAGATGACGAAGTGGTTCGACTCGAACTACCACTACCTCGTGCCCGAGATCGGCCCCGACACCGAGTTCTCGCTGCACGCCGAGCGCATCCTCGCCGAGTTCGCCGAGGCGAAGGCGGCGGGGTTCACGACCCGGCCCGCGATCGTCGGACCCGTGACCTTCCTCCTGCTCGCGAAGGCGGCCGACGGTGCTCCGACGGGCTTCGCGCCGATCGACCGGCTCGCCGATCTGGTGCCCGTCTACGCGGCGCTGCTCGAGCAGCTCGCCGCCGCCGGTGCGGAGTGGGTGCAGCTCGACGAGCCCGCACTCGTGAGCGAGAGCATCGACGCCGACCGGGCCCGGGTGATCGAGTCGGTCGGCATCGCCTACGACGCGCTCGGCGCACTCGAGGCCCGCCCGGCGATCTTCGTCGCCGCGCCCTACGGCTCGCTCGACGCTGCCCTGCCCGCCCTCGCTGCGACCCCGGTCGAGGCGATCGGCCTCGACCTCGTGCGCGGTTCGCTGCCCGACGGGCTCGACCCTGTGGCGGCCGAGTCGCTCGCCGCGAAGACCCTCGTCGCCGGCGTGATCGACGGTCACAACATCTGGCGCGGCGACCTCGCCGCCGCGTTCGATCGCGTCGCGGCCGTGCAACGCCTCTCGCCGACCGTCTCGGTGTCGACCTCGACGTCGCTCCAGCACGTGCCGCACGACGTCGCCGACGAAGACGAGCTCGACGCACGGCTCGCCTCGTGGCTCGCGTTCGCCGACCAGAAGGTGGGCCAGGTCGCCGTGCTCGGTCGCGGACTCGCCGAGGGGCGCGACGGGATCGAGGGCGAGCTCGCCGCGGCATCCGCTGCCCTCGCCGATCGTGCCGGCGCACCCGGCGTGCGCGTGCCCTCGGTGCGCGGCCGCCTCGCCGGCCTCGCCGACCGCGACTTCGCGCGTGCGGGGTACGACGAGCGGGTCGCGGCGCAGCAATCGCTCGGCCTGCCCGAGATGCCGACGACGACGATCGGCTCGTTCCCGCAGACGGCCGAGATCCGTCGCGCACGCGCCCGTCTCGTCAAGGGCGAGCTGCCCGCCGACGATTACGCTGCGCTCATGCGCGCCGAGATCGAGCGCGTCGTGCGGTTGCAGGAGGAGCTGGGGCTCGACGTGCTCGTGCACGGCGAACCCGAGCGCAACGACATGGTGCAGTACTTCGCCGAGCTGCTCGACGGTTTCGCGGTCACCAAGCACGGCTGGGTGCAGTCGTACGGCTCGCGCTGCACGCGGCCGTCGATCCTCTGGGGCGACGTCTCACGGCCGGCCCCGATGACCGTCGAGTGGTCGAGCTACGCGCAGTCGCTCACCGGGCAGCACATGAAGGGCATGCTCACCGGACCGGTCACGATCCTCGCCTGGTCGTTCGTGCGCGACGACCAGCCGCTCGGCGACACGGCGCGACAGGTGGCCCTCGCCCTCCGCGACGAGATCGCCGACCTCGAGACCGCCGGCATCCGCATCATCCAGGTCGACGAGCCGGCCCTGCGGGAGCTGCTCCCGCTGAAGCTCGCCGACCAGCCCGCGTACCTCGACTGGTCGGTCGGCTCGTTCCGCCTCGCGACGGGCGGCGCCGTGCCCGGCACGCAGGTGCACACGCACCTCTGCTACTCGGAGTTCGGCGTCGTCATCGACGCGATCAAGAACCTCGACGCCGACGTCACCTCGATCGAGGCGGCCCGCAGCCGCATGGAGGTCGTCGACGACCTCGAGACGAGCGGGTTCGACCACGGCATCGGTCCGGGCGTCTACGACATCCACTCGCCGCGCGTGCCGGGCGTCGCGGAGGTGCAGGCGCTGCTCGAGCGCGCGGCCGGGGCGATTCCGGCGACGCGGCTCTGGGTCAACCCCGACTGCGGCCTGAAGACCCGCGGCTACGACGAGACCGTCGAGTCGCTGCGGCACCTGGTCGAGGCGACGGCGGCGGTGCGGGCGTCGCTGACGGCGCCGGTTCTCGCCGGGTAGCGGCGACGACCGAGTGGATGTCGCGGCTCGCGGCATCCGCTCGGTCTCCCGAGTGGATGTCGTGGTTCGCGGCATCCACTCGGCTCATGCGGGGGTGACGCACAGGCGCGGCGGGTACCGTCGAGCCATGCAACTCGCGGTCCACGAATCCGGCGGGGGTGCGCGCACCGCGATCCTCATCCACGGCATCATGTCGGACTCGCGCGCATGGCATCGCGTCACGGCTGAACTCGCCGCACAGGGGTTCCGCGTGCTCGCGGTCGACCTCGCCGGCCACGGCCGCAGCCCGCGAGCGCTGCGATACTCTCCCGCCGCCTGGGCGAGCGACGTCGTCGAGACGCTCGAACCGCTGCTCGACGGCTCGCCCGACATCGTCATGGGGCACTCGCTCGGCGGACTCGTCGCGAGCATCGTCGCCGATCGGCTCGCGCCGCGTGCCGCGATCTACATCGACCCCGCCTTCTCGTTCCCGAAGGGCGTCAAGGGCTGGGCGTTCAAGGCCTTCTTCGCCGTCGCCCCGCGGCCCCGACGCTCGGCGCTCGTGCGCATGAACCCGAAGTGGAGCGCCGTCGACGTCGACATCGAACTCGCGACGCTTCGCGACTGGGACAAGCGCACGATCCTCGGCTTCGCCGACACCCGGCCGCTCGTGCCGCCGGCCCGGCTGGTGGCGCCGACGCTCGTCGTGCTCGCCGAGAAGAGCCTGCTCATCACGGCGAAGGTCGCACGTCAGCTGCGACGTCAGGGCATGACCGTCGAGACGGTGCAGGGCACCGGGCACACGGTGTTCCGCGACGATCACGCCGGCTTCATGGACGCCGTGTTCGGGTGGCTTCGCGACTTCGCGCCGACGGCGCCGGAGGTGTCACCCGCCGGTGCTCGGGTGGCCGCGTAACGGGAGACATCCGCTCGCTCGCGTGCCGGGCACGTTCGGTGTCCGCCCTTTCGGTGCCGGCCGTTTCGATGCCGGCCCTTTCGATGCCGGCGCGTTCGGTGCGGACCGTCAGACCGCGCGCAGCACGGCCACGACCTTGCCGAGCACCTCGGCCTCGTCGCCGACGATCGGTTCGAAGGCGCTGTTGCGCGGCAGCAGCCACGTGTGGCCGTCGCGTTGGCGGAACACCTTGACCGTTGCCTCGCCGTCGAGCATCGCGGCGACGATCTCGCCGTTCTCGGCGGTGCGCTGCGAGCGCACGACGACCCAGTCGCCGTCGCAGATGGCGGCGTCGATCATGGACTCGCCGAAGACCTTCAGCATGAAGAGCTCGCCCTTACCGACGAGTTGCCGGGGGAGCGGGAAGACCTCGTCGATCTGCTGCTCGGCCGTGATCGGCACGCCGGCGGCGATGCGCCCGACGAGCGGCACCATCGCCGCATCGCCGATCGGTGTCGGGTCGCTCGAGGTGGCGACGCGGTCGGTCACGCCCGGCAACTCGATGAGCACCTCGAGTGCGCGCGGGCGGTTGGGATCGCGCCGCAGGTAGCCGGCGAGCTCGAGCTGGTTGAGCTGGTGGGTCACGCTCGAGAGCGAGGAGAGCCCCACCGCGTCGCCGATCTCGCGCATGCTCGGCGGATAACCGCGGCTCGAGACCGAGCGCTGGATCATCTCGAGGATGGCGATCTGCTTGGCGCTCAGACTCTTGCGGCGGCGAGGCCTGCCCGTCGCCTGCACGTCGTCGGTGTCGGTGCTCAAGGTCTCCGCCCCTCGTAGCGGCCGTGCGGCCGGATGTCGGTGGTGTCTGGTCGACTGTCTTGCAGACATTCGAAACTGTATCCGTCTCACGAGCGTGCGGCAAACATCTGTTCGAGTGTGTCGGAGATCCGCTCTCCCGGTTCTTCGGAGTTTCATGCTTGCAATGTTCGAAAATCGAAGGTATGTTCGGAACAGAGATTCGCATCCGGCCCTCCCGGCCGAGGGCCGGGTGCGACTCCCACAGGAGGTGTGACATGAGCGCAGTGATCGCAACGAACGGCCCGGCTTCGATGCCGGTACCGATGCAGGCTCCGAGCTCGGGGCGTACCCGGCTTCGACTGACTCGTCGCGGGCGCGCCGTGTTCACCACACTCGCTGCCCTGCCGCTCGTGGTCTGGGCGTTCGTCGTGGTGCTCGGGTCGGGGGCCGCGGCCGCCGACATCGACGCCGTCGGCGCCACGTTCGAGTACGTCACGGTCGGTCAGGGCGACTCCCTCTGGGCGATCGCCGAGTCGATCGACCCGAGCGCCGATGTGCGCGAGGTCATCGACGAGATCATTCGCATCAACGGCCTCGACGACGCCGCGGTCGAACCCGGGCAGCGGCTCGCGCTGCCGGCCGCTCCGTGAACGCCCTCGTCACGTTCGCCGCATGACGCTCGTCTGAAACACACCGACGCGCCTCGTTAGGCTTGTGTGGTGACGAGCCTCGACGATCTCCCCATCCGCGACGACCTTCGTGGTCGCACTCCGTACGGGGCTCCGCAGCAGGCCGTGCCGGTCGCCCTCAACGTCAACGAGAACACGCATCCGATCCCCGAAGACGTCGCGCACGATGTCGTCGCCCGAGTGGCCGCGGCGATCCTGACGCTGAACCGCTACCCCGACCGCGAGTTCACCGCCCTGCGCCGAGCGCTCGCCGACTACCTCGGCCACGGCCTCGACCCCGCGCAGATCTGGGCGGCGAACGGCTCCAACGAGGTGCTGCAGCACATCATGCAGGCCTACGGCGGGCCGGGTCGTTCGGTGCTGGGCTTCGCGCCGACTTACTCCATGTACGGCCTGCTCGCCTCGGGCACCGGCACCGAGTGGATCACCGCCGGCCGCGACGAGGACTTCGAGCTCACCGCCGCGACGGCCGTCGCGGCGGTGCGAGAGCACGACCCCGACATCGTGCTGCTCTGCGCCCCGAACAACCCCACCGGCACCCCGCTGTCGATCGAGACGATCGAGGCGGTCGCCGACGCCGCTCGCGGCATCGTCGTCGTCGACGAGGCGTACTTCGAGTTCGCCGACCCCGGCACGCCGAGTGCCCTCACCTTGCTCGAGGGGCGTCCGCGACTGCTCGTCTCGCGCACCATGAGCAAGGCCTTCGCCTTCGCCGGCGCCCGCGTCGGCTACCTCGCCGGCGACCCCGCCGCGATCGATGCGCTGCGCCTCGTGCGGCTGCCGTACCACCTCTCGGCGCTGACCCAGGCCGCCGCTCTCGGCGCGCTCGCGCACTCGGCCGAAATGCTCGCGATGGTCGACGAGATCCGCGGGCAGCGCGAGCGCATCTCCGACGAACTCGCACGGCTCGGGTTCCACCCCTACCGCAGCGGCTCGAACTTCGTGCTCTTCGGCGGCGTCGACGACCCGCACGCCGTCTTCGAGCAGCTGCTGGCACGCGGCATCCTGATCAGGGAGATCGGCATCCCCGGCCACTTGCGGGTCACCGCGGGCACCGAGGCCGAGACCACGGCCTTCCTCGAGGCGATCGCCGTCTCGGCGCCGAACCCCGCGAATAGGATTGAGTCATGACCGCATCGAGCCCTTCGCGCACTGCCCGGGTGCAGCGCGAGACGAGCGAATCCAGCATCGACCTCTCGATCGACCTCGACGGCACCGGGTCGAGCGACATCGAGACCGGCGTTCCGTTCTACGACCACCTGCTCACGGCGTTCGCGAAGCACTCGCTGACCGACCTGACGGTGCGCGCGAGCGGCGACATCCAGATCGACGTGCACCACACAGTCGAAGACGTCGGCATCGTGCTGGGCCAGGCGATCAAGCAGGCGCTCGGCGACAAGCACGGCATCTCCCGCTACGGCGACGCCCTCGTGCCCCTCGACGAGGCGCTCGCGCAGGCCGTCGTCGACATCTCCGGTCGTCCGTTCCTCGTGCACACCGGCGAGCCCGCGGGCTTCGAGTACCACCTCATCGGCGGCCACTTCACGGGGTCGATGGTGCGGCACGTCTTCGAGGCGATCGCCTACAACGCGGCGCTGACCGTGCACGTGACCGTGCTCGGCGGGCGTGACCCGCACCACATCGCCGAGGCGGAGTTCAAGGCGTTCGCCAGAGCGTTCCGTCAGGCGAAGGCCTTCGACCCGCTCGTGTCGGGCGTGCCGTCGACGAAGGGCGCCCTGTGACCCGCAGCCGTCGTGTCGTCGTGCTCGACTACGGCTCGGGCAACGTGCACTCGGCCGCGAAGGCGCTCGAGCGCGCGGGGGCCGAGGTCACCGTGACCGCCGACCGCGCCGCGGCCCTCGAGGCCGACGGGCTGCTCGTGCCCGGCGTCGGTGCGTTCAAGGCGGTCATGGACCAGTTGCACGCCGTGCGCGGCGGCGAGATCATCGACCGGCGGCTCGCCGGAGGGCGCCCGGTGCTCGGCATCTGCGTCGGCATGCAGGTGCTGTTCGAGCGCGGCGTCGAGCGCGGCGTCGACACCGAGGGGCTCGGCGAGTGGCCGGGCAGCGTCACCCGCTTGCCCGCGCCCGTGTTGCCGCACATGGGCTGGAACACGGTCGAGGCGGGCGAGGGCTCGGTGCTCTTCGACGGCATCGAGCACGAGCGGTTCTACTTCGTGCACTCGTTCGCCGCGCAGCAGTGGCTGCTCGACATCGAGCCGCCGTTCCCGGCGCCTGCGCTGACGTGGGCCGAGTACGGCGGCCGGTTCCTCGCCGCCGTCGAGAACGGCCCGCTCACGGCGACCCAGTTCCACCCCGAGAAATCGGCCGACGCCGGCATCCGGTTGCTCGGCAACTGGATCGGCACCCTCGGCTGAGCCGTTCGGCGTCACGTGCACCCGACGTCGACACGGTCGGACTAGGATGCTGTGATTGTGCCCACTTGCAAGGCGCGATCGCGATTTTAGGACAGTGAATGAGTGAATTCAACAAGACCCCACGCCTCGTGCTGCTCCCGGCGGTCGACGTCGCCGGTGGCAAGGCGGTGCGCCTGACCAAGGGCGAGGCCGGCACCGAGACGAGCTACGGCGACCCCGTCGACGCGGCCGTCGACTGGGCCGACCAGGGCGCCGAGTGGATCCACCTCGTCGACCTCGACGCCGCGTTCGGGCGCGGCTCGAACGCGGGCGTGCTGAAGAAGGTCATCCGGCAGGTGCGCGGCGTCAACGTCGAGCTCTCGGGCGGCATCCGCGATGACGAGTCGCTCGAGCACGCGCTCGAGATCGGTGCGAAGCGCATCAATCTCGGCACCGCGGCGCTCGAGAACCCCGAGTGGGCGGCTTCGGTCATCGCGCAGTACGGCGAGGCGATCGCGGTGGGTCTCGACGTGCGCGGCACGACGCTCGCGGCTCGCGGCTGGACGAAGGACGGCGGCGACCTCTGGCAGGTCATGGACCGTCTCGAAGAGGCGGGCGCCGCACGCTACGTCGTCACCGACGTCACGAAAGACGGCACGCTGCAGGGCCCGAACCTCGATCTGCTCCGTCAGGTGATGGAGCGCACGCACCGCCCGGTGGTCGCGTCGGGCGGCATCTCGAGCCTCGACGACATCGTGGCGCTCCGCGAACTCGTGCCGCTCGGCCTTGAGGGCACGATCGTCGGCAAGGCGCTGTACGCGGGCGCCTTCACTCTCGTCGAGGCGTTGGACGTCGCCTCGCAGTGATCGGTGAAATGGGCGGTGACGCGGCGGCCGACCCGGTCGCCTCCGACTCCGCAGGCGTGCCCTGGGCCGGGCGCTCGTTCCAGCCCAACACGCACGCCGCCGACGACGGCAGCGCGCCCGAGGCCCTCGTCGCCGCGCTCGACGCCTTCCGGGCCGGCGCGGCCGGGCAGGCGCCGGTCGTCGCCGAGTTCGCACGTTCCCGCCTCCTGATCCCTCTGCTCGCCGAGCTCGGCGACGGCGACGGCGGCACCGAGGTCGGCGCCCATGGTCTCGCGATCGACAAGAGCCAAGAGCTCTCGATCGTCACGGTGCAGGGGCCCGACGGGCGCAAGGTGCTGCCGGTCTTCGCCTCGGTCGAGGCGATGTCGCGCTGGAATCCGCTGGCACGCCCCGTGCCCGCCGACGGCGTGCGGGTCGCGTTGGCCGCGGCCGACGACGGCACCGACCTCATCGTGCTCGACCCCGCGTCGCCGACCGAGTTCGTGCTGCGTCGCCCCGCCGTGTGGTCGGTGGCGCAGTCGCACGAGTGGCAGCCGCCCTTCGACTCGCCCGCCGTCGGCGAGGCGTTCCGGCGCTCGATCGATCGCGAACTGGCCGTGCTCGGAGTGACGCTCCTTCCGGGCGACCCGACCGCGCGTCTCACGGGGCCCGAGCTCGTCGTGCGCCTCGAACTCGTCGGCGGACTCACCCGTGAAGAGCTCGACGCGATCACCGCTCGACTCGCCCGGCGCTGGGCCGCCGACGACGTCATCGCGACGTCGGTCGACTCGCTCACGGTGAAGCTCGTCGGCGCTCCGGTCGGCTGACGGCCGCGTCGCCCGTACTGGGTCGTTGACCGGGCCGACGATGCGGCGCACAATCGGTCCTGTGCGTCAGGCGCACGGAATCCAGGTGCGAAATGAGCGACGGGCGAGCGGATGCCTCGTACGACGAGGTGCTCGAGGTGGCGAGCCGACACGC
The DNA here is from genome assembly GCF_053619715.1 of Agromyces sp. NPDC055520. NCBI lineage: Bacteria > Bacillati > Actinomycetota > Actinomycetes > Micrococcales > Microbacteriaceae > Agromyces > Agromyces sp. NPDC055520. The sequence goes on from NZ_JBSHJY010000010.1 coordinate 60,088, forward strand.
GCAGACGTGGCTCGCGGGAGTAGGCGAGCGGTCGATCCCGCCACGGGCGACCATCGACGACATCAAGGACGCACTCGGCCGTGAGCTGCCCGAGTCGGGTGAGCCAGACCTCGAGGTCATCACACGGCTGGCTGAGAGCGTCGAGCCTGGCCTCATCGCGATCGGATCGCCGCGCTTCTACGGCTGGGTGATCGGCGGCACGCAGCCCGTGGCGCTCGGCGCCGACTGGCTCGTCTCGGCGTGGGACCAGAACACCGGGCTGCGTGCGATCACGCCGGGCGCCGTCGCCGTCGAGGAGATCGCCGGCGATTGGCTGCTCGACCTGCTCGGGCTGCCGCCGCAGAGCGACGTCGGGTTCACGACCGGCGCGACGATGGCGCAGTTCTCGTGCATGGCGGCGGCCCGCAACGAAGTGCTCCGCCGGGTCGGGTGGGACGTCGAGGCGAATGGTCTGTCCGGCGGCCCCGCAGTTCGTTACATCGCGGGCGAAGAGCGCCACGGCACGATGGATCTCGCGGCCCGCTACCTCGGGCTCGGCGCGCCGATCACCGTGGCGGCTGACGAGCAGGGTCGCATCCGCGTCGACGAACTGGCGCGGGTGCTCGCCGACGGGAGCGGTCCGGCGATCGTCGCCCTGCAGGCCGGCAACATCCACTCGGGAGCATTCGACGACTTCGCCGCGGCGATCGAGGTCGCGCACCGGGCCGGCGCCTGGGTGCACGTCGACGGTGCGTTCGGGCTGTGGGCCGCGGCATCCACAGCTCTGCGGCATTTGACGGCGGGCATGGAGGCCGCCGATTCCTGGTCGACCGACGCGCACAAGACCCTGAACGTGCCGTACGACTGCGGCATCGCGATCGTGCGCGACCCGGCGGCGATGCGGCGCGCACTCGGCATGCACGCGAGCTACCTGCAGGCCGCTGTCGTCGGCGCCGACCCGCACGAGAAGGCCCCCGAGTTGTCGCGGCGCGCTCGTGGGGTGCCGTCGTGGGCGGTGCTGCGCTCCCTCGGCCGCGAGGGCGTCGCGGCGCTCGTCGACGGCCTCGCCGAGGCGGCGCGCGGCATCGCAGTCGGGGTGGGGGCGCTGCCCGGCGTCGAGGTGCTGAACGAGGTGGTCTTCACGCAGCTCTGCATCGCCCTCGACCGCGACGCGGCCACCGAGGCGCTCAGCGAACGACTCTGGAACGAGGGCGAGGTGCTCGCCATGACCTCGCGCTGGCATGGACGCGCGGTCGTGCGCTTCTCGGTCAGCAATTGGCGAACGGATGCCGCGGAGGTGCGCCGTACGGTCGACGCCGTCGCGCGTGCGCTCGAGGAGCTGTCACCGGCGCCGGTGGTCGAGTAGCGCCCGACGAAGGAGGGCGCGTATCGAGACCACTGTCGGCCGCATCCGCTTGAATGGAGACATGGCTTCGGCGCTCGACGCGTTCTCACCCGCGACGCGGGCGTGGTTCACCGAGTCGTTCACGGCGCCGACGACCGTGCAAGATGCCGCGTGGCAGACGATCTCGCGCGGCGAGCACTCGCTCGTCGTCGCGCCGACGGGCTCGGGCAAGACCCTCGCGGCCTTCCTCTGGGCGATCGACCGACTGCACCACGAGGGTGCCGACGTGATATCGACCGGCACCCGCGTCGTCTACCTGTCGCCGCTCAAGGCTCTCGGCGTCGATGTCGAGCGCAACCTCAGGGCGCCGCTCATCGGCATCGCCCGCACGGCGGCGGCGCACGGCCTCGAGGTTCCCGACGTCTCGGTGGGGGTGCGCTCGGGCGACACGCCGCCGGCCGAGCGGCGCCGGCTCGTCACCCACCCGCCCGAGATCCTCATCACGACGCCCGAGTCGCTGTTCCTCATGCTCACCTCGGCTGCGCGCGAGACGCTTCGCGGCGTGCAGACGGTCATCGTCGACGAGATCCACGCGCTCGCCGGCACGAAACGCGGTTCGCATCTCGCGCTCTCGCTCGAGCGGCTCGACGAGCTCACGGCCGAGCCCGTGCAGCGCATCGGCCTGTCGGCGACCGTGCGACCCCAAGAAGAGGTGGCGCGATTCCTCGGCGGCACCCGTGCGGTCACGATCGTGGCGCCGGCCTCCGGCAAGCGGTTCGACCTGCGGGTGACCGTGCCGGTCGACGACCTCTCGGATCTCGCCGGTGAGACGGGCGCGGGCACGGTGTGGCCGCACGTCGAAGAGGCGATCCTCGACGAAGTACTCGCACACCGTTCGACGATCGTGTTCGCGAACTCGCGACGCCTCGCCGAGCGGCTGACGGCACGGCTCAACGAGCTCTGGGCCGACCGCGCCGCGGTTCCGGTCGAGGCGCAGGCAGTGCCGGCACCGGTGCCGACGCGAGCCGCGGCGGCGGCGAGACGCACACCGGCCGAAGCGGTCGGCGCCTCGGGCGTGACCACCGGCGCCCCGCCCGTGATCGCACGCTCGCATCACGGCTCGGTGAGCAAAGAAGAGCGCGCCCTCGTCGAAGACGACCTCAAGTCGGGGCGGCTGCGCTGCGTCGTCGCGACGTCGAGCCTCGAGCTCGGCATCGACATGGGCGCGGTCGACCTCGTCATGCAGGTCGAGTCGCCGCCCTCGGTCGCGAGCGGCCTGCAGCGGCTCGGGCGGGCCGGGCATCAGGTCGGCGAGGTGTCGAAGGGCCTCATCTTCCCGAAGCACCGCGCCGACGTGCTGCACTCGGCGGTCGTGGCCGAACGGATGATCGGCGGCGCGATCGAGGCGCTGCGCATCCCGGCGAACCCGCTCGACGTGCTCGCCCAGCAGACGATCGCGGCCACGGCGCTCGACGAATGGGACGTCGAGGCCTGGTTCGAGCTGGTACGCCGGGCGGCGCCCTACGCCGCGCTGCCCCGATCCGCGTTCGACGCGACGCTCGACCTGCTCGCCGGCCGCTACCCGTCCGATCGTTTCGGCGAGCTTCGTGCGCGCATCGTCTGGGACCGCGACGCCGGCACGATCGCGGGTCGTCGCGGTGCCCAGCGACTCGCCGTCACGAGCGGCGGCACGATTCCTGATCGGGGCATGTTCGGCGTCTTCATGGTCGGGGAGGCCGGCCCCGGCCGCCGCGTCGGCGAACTCGACGAAGAGATGGTGTACGAGTCGCGCGTCGGCGACGTCTTCGCCCTCGGCGCCACGAGTTGGCGCATCCAAGAGATCACGCACGACCGGGTGCTCGTCTCTCCCGCCTTCGGCGAACCCGGTCGGTTGCCGTTCTGGAAGGGCGACGGCATCGGCCGCCCGGCCGAACTCGGCGCCGCGATCGGCGGGTTCATCGCCGAACTCTCGGGCGCACCGGCGTCCGACGCCCTCGCCCGCAGTCGTGCCGCCGGACTCGACGAGCGCGCCGCGGCCAATCTCGTGAAGTTCATCGACGACCAGCGCGCCGCGACCCGTGTCGTTCCCGACGCGACGAACCTCGTGGTCGAGCGGTTCCGCGACGAGCTCGGCGATTGGCGCATCGTGCTGCACTCGCCCTACGGCATGCGCGTGCACGCGCCGTGGGCGCTCGCGATCGGCGCGCGCGTGCGCGAGCAGAGCGGCGTCGACGCCAACGCGGTCGCGAGCGACGACGGCATCGTGCTGCGCATGCCCGACACGGGTGACGACCCGCCGGGCGCAGAGCTCTTCGCCTTCGAGCCGGCCGAGCTCACCGAACTCGTCACGGCCAACGTCGGCGGCTCGGCGCTGTTCGCGGCCCGGTTCCGCGAGTGCGCTGCCCGGGCGCTCATTCTGCCGCGCACGCACCCCGGCAAGCGGTCACCGCTCTGGCAGCAACGGCAACGGGCGTCGCAGCTGCTCGAAGTGGCGCGCGACTTCCCCGAGTTCCCGATCGTGCTCGAGGCGGTGCGCGAGTGTCTGCAAGACGTCTACGACCTGCCCGCGCTGACACAGCTGGCCGAACGCATCGAGCGGCGCGAACTTCGTTTCGTCGACGTCACGACCGAGTCGCCGAGCCCCTTCGCCTCGAGCCTGCTCTTCGGCTACGTAGGTGCGTTCATGTACGAGGGCGACGCGCCGCTCGCCGAGCGCCGGGCGGCGGCTCTCTCGCTCGACCCGGCCCTGCTCGCCGAGCTGCTCGGCACGGTCGAACTGCGCGAACTCCTCGATCCAGAGGTGGTCGATGACGTCGAGCGGATGCTGCAGCGCACGCATCCCGATCGACGCGCGCGCGGCGAAGAGGGCGTCGCCGACCTGTTGAGCGATCTCGGGCCGCTCACGGCCGACGAGGTGACCGCGAGGGTCGACGACGAGACCGATGCCGCTGCAGCGCTGGCCGAACTCGTCGCGGGGCGCCGTGCTGCACCCGTGCGATTCGCGGGTCGGTCGTGGTTCGTCGCGGTCGAAGACGTCAGCCGACTGCGCGACGCCCTCGGCGTGCCGATCCCGCCGGGGCTGCCCGAGGTGTTCGGCGAGCCGGTGCGCGACCCGCTCGGTGACCTCGTCGCCCGCTTCGCCCGCACGCACGGGCCGTTCACGGCGGAGGCCGTCGCCGCGCGATTCGGCATCGGGCAGGTCGTGGCGTCCGCCGCGCTCGCCAGGCTCGGCGGCGAACGCCGGGTGGTCGAGGGTGAATTCCTCCCGCACGGTTCGGGCCTCGAATGGTGCGACAGCGGGGTGCTCCGCCGCATCCGTCGACGTTCGCTCGCGGTGCTGCGGGGCGAGGTCGAGCCGGTCGAACCGCGCGAGTTCGCGCGATTCCTGCCGGCGTGGCAGCACGTGGGCGGTGGCCTCGTCGGCGTCGACGGCGTCGCCGCGGTGATCGAGCAGCTCGAGGGTGCGCGCATTCCCGCCTCCGCCTGGGAGGCGTACGTGCTGCCCGCGCGGGTCGCCGACTACCGGCCCGGCATGCTCGACGAGCTGACCGCATCGGGTGAGGTGCTCTTGGCGGGCACCGGGTCGCTCGGTGCCGATGACGGGTGGATCAGCCTGCACCTCTCGGAGACTGCATCGCTCACGCTGCCGCCGCCGGCCGCGGCGCCCCTCGATCCGCTCGAGTCAGAGCTGGTCGCGGTGCTCGGGGGCGGGGGAGGGTACTTCTTCCGCCAACTGGCCGAGGCCGTCGGTGCCGACGCCGTGGGTGCCGAGGTCGCCGGTACCGAGATCGTCGGCTCCGAGGGCGACCGTGCGCTCGCGGACGCGCTCTGGAGGCTCGTCTGGGCGGGTCTCGTCACCAACGACACCTTCGCGCCGGTACGGGGCCTCCTCGCGGGCGGCGGCGCGCACAAGACCGCGGCGCCGACGCCGCGGGCGCGACTGCGTGCTGGGTCGTTGTCACGCCGCTCGCTCGCGGCGACCGTGCAGGCCGGGCGCACTGCGGCCGCACGTGCCAACCCGCCACGGGTCGCAGGCCGCTGGTCGGTGCTGCCGCTCGCGAGCACGGCGGCGACACCCCGTGCGCACGCCCTCGGCGAGGCGCTGCTCGAGCGCTACGGCATCGTCACCCGCGGCTCGGTCATGGCCGAGGCGCACCTCGGCGGCTTCGCCCTCGCCTATCGCACGCTCTCGGGCTTCGAAGACTCGGGGCGGGTGCGCCGCGGCTACTTCATCGACGGTCAGGGCGGTGCGCAGTTCGCGACGGGCGCCGCCGTCGACCGGCTCCGGGCGGCACCGAAGGGGGAGACGCGCGTGCTCGCGGCGACCGACCCGGCCAACCCCTTCGGCGCCGCTCTCGACTGGCCGGAGCTCGGCGGCGAGCACGCGCACCGGCCCGGGCGCAAGGCCGGCGCCTTCGTCGCCGTCGTCGACGGTGAGGCGGCGCTCTACCTCGAACGGGGCGGGCGCACCACCCTCGTCTTCACCGACGACGAGGCGGCGCTCGAGGCGGCCTGCACGGCGCTCGCCGCGGTGCTCACCCGCGGACGCACCGAACGACTGCGCGTCGAGACGGTGAACGGCGGGGCGGTCTTCGGCTCCGTGCTCGATCGGCCGCTGCGCGCCGCGGGGTTCCGCGAGACGCCGAGGGGACTCCGCTTCGATGCCCGAGGGTGACACCGTCTACCGGGCCGCGCGCCGGCTCGACGCCGCGCTCGCCGGTCGCACCGTGACCCGAAGCGACTTCAGGGTGCCCGCGCTCGCCGAGATCGATCTCGCCGGGCTTCCCGTGCATTCCGTCGCGAGTCGCGGCAAGCACCTGCTCATGCGCATCGGCGACGTCGTCGTGCACTCGCACCTGAAGATGGAGGGGGAGTGGCGGATCTTCCGCCCAGGCGAGTCGTGGCGTCGGCCGGCCTGGCAGGCTCGCGCGATCATCGAGGTACCGGATGCCGCGGCGGTCGGGTTCGACCTCGGCACCCTCGAGCTCTTCGGAGCGGGTGAGGAGACCGAGCGCCTCGCCTACCTCGGCCCCGACCTGCTCGGCCCCGACTGGAGCGCCGAGGAGGCGGTGCGGCGGCTCGCGAGCGCACCCGACGCGCCGATCGCGGTCGCGCTCGCCGAGCAGCACAATCTCGCCGGGCTCGGCAACGTCTACGTCAACGAGCTCTGCTTCCTCCGCGGCATCCTGCCCTCTCGGCCGGTCGGCGGGGTCGAGCTCGGGCCGTTGGTCGAACTCGCGAGGCGCGTCATCCATGCCAATCGCGACCGAGCCGTGCGCACGACGACGGGAGACACACATCGGGGCCGGCAGTTGTGGGTCTACGGCCGCGCAGGGGAGGCGTGCCGCCGATGCGGCGCGCTCATCGAACACGGGCGGCTCGGGCGCAGCGAACTCGAGCTGCGCGAGACGTGGTGGTGCCCGAGCTGTCAGCGCTGAGTGCGGCGGGGGCGGCGAGTACCGGAATTGCGAACCTGACGCACGCGACGACCTCGCCCCGCGTCTCCGTGCTGGCACGGTCGACGGTGAGCCCGGCCGGGTCGAAGATGTGGGCGAAGAGCGAGGGGGTGCGACGTGTCGACATCACGAGCACGAACAGGCCGCCGGTCGATCGTCACGCTGGCGCAGGCAATGGCGCTGAGCGCCGCCCTCGCAGCCTGCACCGCCGGCGCATCGACCGACACCGCGCCCGACCCCGCGGGCAACGAATCGCCGATCGCACCGTCGTCTGCCGCGGCGTCGTCCGGCCAGGGCGAGGTCTATTCCGCTGCGTCGTTCGCCCAGCCGTTCGAGGTCACGGCGGTCGACTGGATGGGTGGGACCCCGACCGTCGAGCAATCGAATCTGCTGACCTGGGTGAACGACGACGACTCGCTCGGCGTGCGGGTGCTCGCGCCCGTGTCGCTCTATCCGCCGGAGGCGACCGAGGCCGTGCCCGTTCCCGACGACTACGAGAGCTACCTCCGAACGCTCGGCGATCACGGCGCCGAGCTCACGGACTGGCGCGACGGCGAGGTCGGCGGGCGCCCGGCGACCTTCGTGACCGTCGTGGTGCCCGACGGCGCGCTCGACGGTGCGCTGGGCTGCCCGGCTGAGGGCATGACGGCCGAAGACTGTTTCGGGCCGCAGCAGGCGGCCGACCTCAGGCTCGTCGTGGTCGACGGCGAGCAGCCTGTGCTGTTCTGGCTGCGCAGCGACATCGCCTCTGTGCCGGCCGCACGTGATGCAGCCGAGGTCGAGTTCGACCGCTTCCTCGACGGGGTCGTGTTCGAGGCGAACGGATAGGTGCGAAGGCGGCGGAAAGGGAGCGTTCGCTCAGCTGACCGGGCCGGTCCACTTCTCGCCGGGGCCCTGGCCGATCGGGTCGGGAATGACGGATGCCTCGCGGAACGCGAGCTGCAGCGAGCGGAGCCCGTCGCGGAGTGAACGCGCGTGCACGTCGCTGATCTCGGGCGCGCCCGCCGTGATGAGGCCGGCGAGGGCGTTGATGAGCTTGCGCGCCTCGTCGAGGTCGATCTGCTCGTCGGGGTCTTCGGCCAGCCCGACCTTCACGGCCGCGGCGCTCATGAGGTGCACAGCGGCGGTCGTGATGATCTCGACGGCGGGCACTTCGGCGATGTCGCGGGTGGCGCCCTCGACCGTGGTCTCGTCTGAACTACTGTTCACGGACTTCCTCTGTTAGACTGCTTCGGGCTCCAGGGCTTCACCCTGGTACGAAAGTGGAGATTCTCCCACCCGCGCATACCGCTTCATCAAGGTTACCGGGTCGATTGCACTCCGCTCTCACGTACTGCGCCGACCAGCACAGTACGGGGGAGTAGACAGGGTGCCGCAGAGGTGCACGGTGGGATTCCGTGCGCGGAAGCGTGGATTTCTCCTTTCGTCGTCGGGCGGCAACCGCCTCCCGACCGAGCGAAACAGCTTGAGTAGAGGAGAACACGCATCAGCGATCCCCGTACAAACGACCGTATCCGCGTCCCCGAGGTTCGACTCGTGGGGCCTGCCGGAGAGCAGGTCGGCGTCGTGAAGATCGAGGTGGCCCTGCGGCTCGCGCAGGAGGCCGATCTCGATCTCGTCGAGGTCGCTCCGAACTCGAAGCCGCCGGTCGCGAAGATCATGGACTACGGCAAGTTCAAGTACGAGGCTGCGCAGAAGGCGAAAGAGGCCCGGCGCAACCAGGCGAACACGATCCTCAAAGAGGTTCGGTTCCGTCTCAAGATCGACAAGCACGACTACGAGACCAAGATGAAGCGCGCCGTCGGGTTCCTCAAGGCCGGCGACAAGGTCAAGGCGATGATCCTCTTCCGCGGTCGCGAGCAGTCGCGGCCCGAGATGGGCGTCCGTCTGCTGCAGCGCTTCGCCGAAGACGTGGCCGAGTTCGGCACGGTCGAACACAACCCCACGATCGACGGCCGCAACATGGTCATGGTGATCGGGCCCCTCAAGAACAAGTCCGAGGCCAAGGCCGAGGCGAACGCACAACGTGCTGCGGCGAAGGCACGACCGGCGGCGGAAGCCCCGGCCGAGGCAGCGCCGCAGACGGCAGAGCCCGCAGAGGGCTGAGCCAAACATCCCCGTCCGTCACTCGCGTGACGGCAGAACCAAGGAGAAATACGAGATGCCGAAGCAGAAGACCCACTCCGGGTCCAAGAAGCGCTTCAAGATCACCGGCAGCGGCAAGGTCATGAAGCAGCAGGCCGGTATGCGCCACAACCTCGAGGTCAAGGCCTCGAAGCGCAAGGCCCGCCTGAACCAGGACAAGGTCGTCTCGGCGCCCGACGCCAAGAACATCAAGAAGCTTCTCGGCCGCTGAGCCGCGGACCCGTCTAAGGAAGAAACAGAGTCATGGCAAGAGTGAAGCGGGCGGTCAACGCCCACAAGAAGCGCCGGGTCATCCTCGAGCGCGCCGAGGGTTACCGCGGCCAGCGTTCGCGTCTGTACCGCAAGGCGAAAGAGCAGGTCACGCACTCGCTCGTCTACGCGTACCGCGACCGTCGCCAGAAGAAGGGCGACTTCCGTCGCCTCTGGATCCAGCGCATCAACGCCGCGTCGCGTGCGAACGGCCTCACGTACAACCGTCTGATCCAGGGCCTGAACCTGGCGGGCATCGAGGTCGACCGTCGTATCCTCGCCGACCTCGCGGTCAACGAGCCCGCGACGTTCGCCGCGATCGTCGAGTCGGCCAAGAAGGCCCTCCCCGCCGACACCTCGGCTCCGAAGACCGCCGCGTAAGAAGGCGCTGCATTCTTCGGCCGCCGACACCTCGGCCCCGAAGACCGCCGCGTAAGCGCGAACTTCAGCATCGAACGGCCCGGCGCCCTCCGCTCCACCAGCGGGGTATGCCGGGCCGTTCCGCATTCCCCGGCCCCGGCCCCGGGCGCCGTCGCGCGAACCGCGAATAGAATGGGCGCATGCTCGAGAATCCCCGTTCGCCGCGCGTGCGCGCCGTTGCGAAGCTCGCCAAGAAGGCGGCACGTGTCGACAGCGGGTTGTTCCTGCTCGAGGGCCCGCAGGCGGTCGCCGAGGCGTTGACCTTCCGCCCGCAACTCGTCGTCGAGCTCTTCGCGACGCCCAGCGCGCTCGAACGCCACGGTGAGATCGCCGAGGCGGCGGCCGCGGCCGACGTCGACATCGAGTTCGTCACCGAAGAGGTGCTCGACTCCATGGCCGACACCGTGACGCCGCAGGGGTTCGTGGCGATCTGCCGCCAGTTCCCGACCGCGGTCAAAGACGTGTTCGCCGCGAAGCCGAAGCTCGTCGCCATCCTCGAAGAGGTGCGCGACCCGGGCAACGCCGGCACCATCGTGCGCGCGGCCGATGCAGCGGGCGCCGACGCCGTCATCTTCACGGGTCGCACCGTCGACCTCTACAACCCCAAGGTCGTGCGATCATCGACCGGGTCGATCTTCCACCTGCCGGTGGCCATCGGCGCCGAGCTCGAAGACGTGCTCGTGCGCGCCCGTGCGGCGGGTCTCACGGTGCTCGCCGCCGATGTGAAGGGCGCCGACCTGCTCACCGCCCGCAACGACGGAGTGCTCGCGGGGCCGACCGCGTGGCTGTTCGGCAACGAGGCCAGGGGCCTGCCCGACGAGCAGCTCGAGCTGGCCGACCGAGTCGTCACGGTGCCGATCTACGGCCATGCCGAGTCGATGAATCTGGCGACCGCGGCATCCGTCTGCCTGTATGAGAGCGCCTTCGCCCAGCGCTCTTCGCATCACGGTTAGGTAACCACTCGCCGAGCACTTGTCGCTCGGCCTCCGGTGGCCCTAGCTTTGGGGATATGGAGCCAACGCAGCCAGCCCCGCCGACGTCGAACATCTCGGTGCGTCGCGGTGAGCCCCTCGTGGTCATCGACCACGTCGACAAGCACTACGGCGATCTGCACGTGCTCAACGACATCAACACGGTCGTCAACCGCGGCGAGGTCGTCGTCGTGATCGGTCCGAGCGGGTCGGGCAAGTCGACGTTCTGTCGGGCGATCAACCGGCTCGAGACCATCGACTCTGGCACGATCGCGATCGACGGCGAGCAACTGCCCGCAGAGGGCGCCGCACTCGCGAAACTGCGTGCCGATGTCGGCATGGTCTTCCAGTCGTTCAACCTGTTCGCGCACAAGACCGTGCTCGAGAACGTCACGCTGGCACCCATCAAGGTGAAGCGGATGTCGCGCAAGGACGCCGACGCGAAGGCGATGCAGTTGCTCGAGCGCGTCGGTGTCGCGAACCAGGCGAAGAAGCTCCCGGCCCAGCTCTCGGGCGGTCAGCAGCAGCGCGTCGCGATCGCCCGCTCGCTCGCGATGAACCCGAAGCTCATCCTGATGGACGAGCCGACGAGCGCGCTCGACCCCGAGATGATCAACGAGGTGCTCGACGTCATGATCGGCCTCGCCAAAGACGGCATGACCATGATCGTCGTCACGCACGAGATGGGCTTCGCCCGCAAGGCGGCCGACCGAGTGCTCTTCATGGCCGACGGCAGGATCGTCGAAGAGGCGACGCCCGCCGAGTTCTTCGACAATCCCCAGTCCGACCGTGCGAAGGACTTCCTCTCGAAGATCCTCGACCACTGAGTACTCGACCACCAGAGACCTGCGCCGTCACAAGCGGCGAGGAACCATCACACAGGAGAAGAGGCAGAGACATGAAACGCATGAGAATGGCACTCGTCGCAGCAGCTGCGGTGTCGGCGCTCGCGCTGGCGGGCTGTTCGAGTGGCGGCGGCGAGACGGCTGAGCCGTCGGCAGAACCGGCCCCGACGTTCGAGGCCGGCACGACCATGGCGAAGCTCTCCGAAGCGGGCAAGATGACCGTCGGCACGAAGTTCGACCAGCCGCTGTTCGGCCTGAAGGGGCCGTCGGGCGACCCAGAGGGCTTCGACGTCGAGATCGCGAAGATCATCGCGAGCGAGCTCGGCATCGACGAAGAGAACATCACCTGGACCGAGACGGTCTCGGCCAACCGCGAGCCGTTCATCGAGAACGGCCAGGTCGACATCGTCGTGGCCACCTACACGATCAACGACAAGCGCAAAGAGGTCGTCTCGTTCGCCGGGCCGTACTACATGGCCGGGCAGTCGATCCTCGTGCTCGCCGACAACGACGACATCAAGAGCGAAGAAGACCTCGTCGGTCAGCCGGTCTGCTCCGTCACGGGCTCGACGCCTGCGGCGAACCTGAAAGAGCTCGGCGCCGAGGTCATCGAGACCGACACGTACTCGAACTGCCTCGAGCCGCTCCGCAGCGGCCAGGTCGTCGCGGTCTCGACCGACAACGTGATCCTCGCGGGCCTCGCAGCGCAGAACGAGGGCGAGTTCAAGGTCGTCGGCAAGCCCTTCACCGAGGAGCCGTACGGCATCGGACTCGCGCTCGATGACATCGACTTCCGCATGTGGATCAACGACGTGCTGGAAGAGGCCTACGCAGACGGTCGCTACAAGGAGGCGTGGGAGTCCACCGCCGGAGCCGTGCTGCCGTTCGTCGAGCCGCCGGCTGTCGACCGCTACTGATCGGGCACGCGTCCCGGGCGGAATCCGCCCGGGACGCGTTCCACCCCCACTGACCGGAACGGAGACTCGTGGACGCCGTCATCGAGAACCTGCCGACGTACCTCGAGGGCTTCAGGATGACCCTGCTGCTGCTCGTCGTGAGCGGCATCGCGGCCCTCATCCTCGGCACCATCATCGCGGCGATGCGCATCTCGCCCGTCGCGTCGCTCCGCGGCTTCGCGACGGTCTACACCGAACTCGTACGCAACACCCCGCTCACGCTCGTGCTCTTCTTCTGCGCGATCATCCTGCCCTACCTCGGCTCGCGCCTCGACTACGTCACCGCCGCGATGATCGGCCTCTCGGTGTACACCTCGCCGTTCGTGGCCGAGGCGCTCCGCTCGGGCATCAACGGCGTGCCGCTCGGCCAGGCCGAGGCGGCTCGCAGCGTCGGGCTCGGCTTCGGTCAGACCGTCAGCCTCGTCGTCATGCCGCAGGCGTTCCGCATGACGATCCCGCCGCTCATCAACGTGTTCATCGCGCTGACGAAGAACACCTCGGTCGCGGGTGGATTCTTCGTCTTCGAACTCTTCGCCGCGACACGTGAGATCGCCAACGCGAACGGCAACGCCGTGATCGCGATCCTTCTGGCTGCCGCGACGCTCTACCTCGTGGTGACGATCCCGTTGGGCATCCTCGCCGGTCGACTCGAACGCAAGTGGGTGGTGCAGCGATGAGCAACTCATCGGTTCTCTTCGATGCTCCGGGGCCCAAGGCCCGTCGTCTCTCCCTGATCTCCTCGATCATCGCCGGCATCCTGATCCTCGCCGGGATCGGCTGGATCGTCTGGACCCTCGCCCAGCCGCGCGACAGCGGTGGAATCACGCTTCCCGGTTTCTTCGACGCGAGTCGCTGGGACATCTTCGCCGACCCCGAGGTCTGGCAGTTCATCATCTTCGAGGGCGTGGTCGGCACCCTGCGCGCCGCACTCACCGCGGCGGTCTTCGCGGTCGCGATCGGCGTGCTGTTCTCACTCCTGCGCAGTTCGGAGCACGCCTGGATCCGCGTTCCGACCACAGTCGTGCTCGAGTTCCTGCGCGGCATGCCGGTACTGCTCATGATGCTGTTCATCCTGCTCGTGCTGAACACCGGCTCGTTCTGGGCAGTGGTGGCGGCGCTCAGCCTCTACAACGGCGCGATCATCGGCGAGGCGCTGCGCGCGGGCCTCGTCGCACTTCCGCGCGGACAGCGCGAAGCCGGGCTGAGCCTCGGCATGCGGCCGCTGCAGTCGAAGATGCTCGTGGAGTTCCCGCAGGCGTTCCGGCAGATGCTGCCGATCGTCGTCGCCCAACTCGTCGTGCTCCTGAAAGACACCTCGCTCGGCTTCATCGTCGGCTACAGCGAACTGCTGCGCGTCAACATGAACAACCTCGGCAGTTTCTACGGCAACCGCTACCTGTTCTCGCTCTTCGTCGTCACGCTCGTGCTCTACCTGTCGATGAACCTGCTGCTCTCGTGGTTCGCCCGGTGGCTCTCGAAGCGAACTGCATCGAAGTCGAGCGGTGCCCGACTCGACCCCGACGACCCGAACCGGGCGATCCTCGTCGCCGAGGCCTCGGCGAAGGCCCGGGAGTCCGAGTCGGGTGGCGGCGCGCTCTGACACGCGCGTACTGACATCGGGCGACCGACTCGCGGGGTCTCGCCCGGTAGACTCGGTTCTCGTGTCCGAGCCCCGTGAAATCACCGAGAGCGCCGTCCAGACGGCGGTCGACGCAGCCCTCGCGGCCATCGCGTCGGCCGGCGACTCCGCCGCGCTGAAGCAGGTCCGCACCGAGCACACGGGTGAGAAGTCCGCCCTCGCGCTCCTGAACGCCGAACTCCGCAACGTTCCCAACGAGCAGAAGGCCGCACTCGGCAAGCTCGTCGGCGGCGCGCGGGGTCGTGTGAGCCAGGCGTTCGCCGCCCGTGAGGCCGAGATCGTCGAGGCCGAGGCCGCCGCGCAGCTCGCGGCGGAGACGTTGGACGTCACGGCGCTCGCGTCGCGGTACCGCCCGGGTGCGCGGCATCCGCTGTCCCTCCTGCAGGATCGCGTCTGCGACGTCTTCACCGGCATGGGCTGGGAGATCGCCGAGGGCCCCGAGGTCGAGAGCGAGTGGTTCAACTTCGATGCGCTGAACTTCGACGCCGACCACCCCGCGCGCGCCATGCAGGACACGTTCTTCGTCGATCCGCCCGAGTCGCACCTCGTGCTGCGCACCCACACGAGCCCGGTGCAGATCCGCTCGATGCTCGAGCGCGAACTGCCGCTCTACGTGCTCGCACCGGGTCGCGTCTACCGCACCGACGAGTTCGATGCCACGCACCTGCCCGTCTTCATGCAGTTCGAGGGCGTCGCCGTCGACAAGGGCCTCACGATGGCGCACCTCAAGGGCACCCTCGATCACTTCGTGAAGTCGATCTTCGGCGACGAGGCGAAGATCCGCCTGCGCCCGAGCTTCTTCCCCTTCACCGAGCCGTCGGCCGAGCTCGACTTCTGGCACCCGACCTTCAAGGGCGGCGCGCGCTGGATCGAGTGGGGCGGCTGCGGCATGATGCACCCCAACGTGCTGAAGGCGGCGGGCATCGACCCCGAGGTCTACACCGGGTTCGCCTTCGGCATGGGCATCGAGCGCGGGCTCATGCTCCGCAACGACGTGCAGGACATGCGCGAAATGATCGAGGGAGACATCCGCTTCTCCCAGCAGTTCGGAATGGTGGTCTAGAACATGCGGGTTCCACTGAGTTGGCTCGCCGAGTACGTCGAGCTCGTGCCGGGCACGACGCCCGAAGACGTGCACGCCGCCCTCGTGAAGGTCGGCCTCGAAGAAGAAGATGTGCACACGTTCGACCTCGAGGGTCCGATCGTCGTGGGCGAGGTGCTCGAGTTCGTCGAGGAGCCGCAGTCCAACGGCAAGACCATCCGCTGGTGCCAGGTGCGCGTCGCGCCCGAGGGCGAGACCGCTGCCGACGGCGGCGACGCCGTGCACGGCATCGTCTGCGGCGCCCGCAACTTCTTCGTCGGCGACAAGGTCGTCGTGACGCTGCCGGGCGCGGTGCTGCCCGGTCCGTTCCCGATCGCTGCTCGCAAGACCTACGGTCACGTCTCCGACGGCATGATCGCCTCGGCCCGCGAGCTCGGCCTCGGTGAAGACCACGATGGCATCCTGCGCCTCTCGACGCTCGGCATCGACGCGCCCGTCGGCACTGACGCGGTCAAGCTCCTCGGCCTCGATGACGCCGCGATCGAGATCAACGTCACTCCCGACCGCGGCTACGCGTTCTCGATCCGCGGCGTCGCGCGCGAGTACGCCCACGCCACGGGGGCCCGTTTCCGAGACCCCGTCGAACAGGCTGCGCCGGTGGATGCTTCGGCCGACGGGTTCGCCGTCGTGATCGACGACTCCGCTCCGATCCGCGGCAGGATCGGCTCCTCGGTCTTCGCCACGCGCATCGTGCGGGGCGTCGACGCCTCCAGCCCGACGCCCGCGTGGATGATCGCGCGGCTGAAGCTCGCCGGCATCCGCTCGATCTCGGTGCTCGTCGACATCACGAACTACGTCATGCTCGAACTCGGCCAGCCGATCCACGGCTACGACCTCGACCAGCTGCGCGGCGGCATCGTCGTGCGGCGCGCGACGGCGGGCGAGACGTTCACCACGCTCGACGGCAAAGAGCGCACGCTCCACGTCGAAGACCTCGTCGTCACCGACGACCGGGGGCCGATCGGCCTCGGGGGCGTCATGGGCGGCGCAGAGACCGAGATGGGCGATGAGACGCGCAACGTGCTCGTCGAAGCCGCCAACTGGGACCCCGTGTCGATCGCACGCACCGCACGTCGTCACAAGCTGCCGAGCGAGGCGGCCAAGCGCTACGAGCGCGGCGTCGACCCAGAGATCGCGGCCGCGGCCGTCTCGCGCGTCGCTCAGCTGATGGTCGACCTCGCGGGCGGCACCGCCGACCCCGGGGGCTCTCTGATCTCGACGGCACCCGAGCGCGAGGCGATCTTCCTTCCCGCGGGCTTCGTCTCGTCGATCATCGGCGTCGAGTACACCGAAGACGAGGTGCACGACGCGCTCGCCGAGATCGGCGGCGCCATCACGGCCGTCGACGGCGGCTTCTCGGTCGTGCCGCCGGCCTGGCGCCCCGACCTGACCGGTCGCGAAGAGCTCACGGAGGAAGTCGCTCGCCTGATCGGCTACGACCGCATCCCGTCGGTGCTGCCCGTCGCGCCTCCTGGCCGTGGCCTCACGCGCTCGCAGCGACTTCGTCGGCGAACCGCCGACACGCTCGCGGCCGCCGGTTCGACGGAGGTGCTGTCGTTCCCGTTCGTCTCCGCGGCCGACAACGCCGTGTTCGGCAGTGCCGACGGCGTCCCCGTGGCATCCGTGCGCATCGCGAACGCCCTCGACCAGACCGTGCCGTTCCTGCGACGCTCGCTCGTGCCCGGCCTGATCGGCGCCGCGCGGCGCAACCTCTCGCGCGGACTCACCGACCTCGAGCTCTTCGAGATCGGCACGGTGTTCCTGCCCGAATCCGGCCGCACCTACGGCTCGCTCGAGCTGCCGGTGGGCAACGCGAGGCCGAGCGACGAGGTGCTCGCGGCCCTCGACGCCGGCATTCCGCCGCAACCGCGACACCTCGGAGCACTCATCGTCGGCGACGTCGTGGCGAAGCAGCCGGGTCAGCCCGCCGTGCACGCCGGCATCGCCGACGCACTCGACATCGTGCGCCAGGTCGAACTCGCGACCGGTGCCCGCATCGACGTCTCGCAGGGATCGCACCGGGCCATGCACCCCGGCCGCACGGCCGAGCTGCGCGTCGCGGGCACCCTCGTCGGCTATGCGGGCGAGCTGCTGCCGGCACTGGCCCTCGAAGCCGACCTGCCGCGAGTGGTCGCGGTCGTCGAGCTGGACCTCGATGCCGTCATCGACCTGACCGATTCCGCCCTCGAGGCGCGAACGATCGACACGATGCCCGCTGCGACGCAAGACCTGTCGCTCATCGTGCCCGTCGATGTCGCTGCCGCGCAGGTGGCCGCCGCGATCCGCGAGGGCGCCGGCGCGCTGCTCGAGCACGTCTCGATCGTCGACGACTATCGCGGCCAGGGCGTGCCCGCGGGCGCGAAGAGCCTGACGTTCGCGCTCAGGTTCCGGGCCGACGACCGCACGCTCACCGCAGCAGAGGCGAGCGAGGCGAAGCTCGCCGGCGCCGCCCTCGCGAACGAGCGCTTCGGGGCGACCATCCGGGAGTAGACGACCTTCGGAGGGAGCCGGTGCCGGTGCCGTGCCTTGTGTGAATGAAGGTCAGGCGCCGTAGCGATCGGCGATCCGGTCGAATGCGGCATCCAACTGCGGGTCGACGACCTGTCGTGAAGCATTCGCATCGTGCCACGCGATGATCTCGCGAGCCCCCCGCCAGAACGGCACGACCGCCCGGTACTCGGGCACGAGCGACTTCACCTTCGTGTTGTCGAAGATGACCGAGTGCGACTTGTCGCCCAGCAGGCCGGGGCCGTGTTCGGGCAGCTCCCGTGCCAGCGCATCGCTCGCGACGTGCACCGGAGTGAACTCCGCCCCGGCGGCACTCGCGAGGCACCCGAAGATCTGGTTCCAGGTGAGCACCTCGTCGGAGGTGATCTGAAAGGCCTCTCCGATGGCTCGATCGTTGCCGAGCAGCCCCGTGAAGGCGACCGCGAAGTCCTGAGTGTGGGTGAGCGTCCAGAGACTCGTCCCGTCGCCCTGCACGACGACCGGGGCGCCACGGCGCATACGGTCGATCGCGGTCCAGCCGCCGAGGATCGGAGCGCTTGTACGGTCGTAGGTGTGCGAGGGCCGGACGATGGTCGCAGGGAACCCGCGCTCGCGGTATGCGGCGACGAGCAGGTCTTCGCCCGCGATCTTGTCGCGGGAGTACTGCCAGAACGGATTCCGGAGCGGTGTCGACTCGGTGATCGGCAGGCGGGCGACCGGTTTCTGATAGGCCGATGCCGACGAGATGTAGACGTACTGCCCACACCGATCTCCGAAGATCTCGATATCGCGTTCGACCTGCGCGGGCGAGAACGAGCGGAAGTTCGCGACGACGTCGAACTGCCGGTCGCCGATGGCCGCCGCGACGGATGCCGCGTCGTCGGCGTCACCGATCAGCTGATGCGCCCCGGCGATCGTCGGTCGCAGACGGCTCGTGCCGCGGTTCAAGAGGGTCAGCTCGTCGCCTCGCTCGACGACGCGGGCGCTCGCCGCTGAGCTGATGACGCCGTTGCCGCCGATGAACAACACGCGCAGAGCCATGGTCTCCTCCTCGGCGACGCGGGTGAGAAGTGCCGCCGGGTCGAGCCTATGCCGACGACGCCGGCGAGTGCGTTTGCGCGGCACGCTCGGCTCCCGATAGGGTCACTGCATGTCCGCCGCTCGGTTCGCAACCCCCGCACGCATCTCGCGTGTCGTCGTGGAGCGCAGCCGACGTCGTGGCGAGCGCCGACTCTAGGCGACCCGGGCGTGCGGCTGCGCAGCCGTCACCGCGTGTCGCCGGAGCCATCCTCCGACCGCGCCGACCTTCAGGTCGTGTGCGTTGCCGGGGAGTCACTCGACCACTCCGACCTTTAAGGTGGAACCATGACGTTCTCCGTCGCCGTTTCCGGCGCGTCCGGCTATGCCGGAGGCGAGATCCTTCGCCTCCTCGCCGACCATCCCGATTTCGACGTGCGCACCGTGACCGCGCACTCCAACGCCGGCCAGCCGCTCATCGCGGTGCAGCCGCACCTGCGCAGCTACACGCATCTCACGCTGAAGGACACGACAGCCGAGAACCTCGCGGGCCACGACATCGTGTTCCTCGCGTTGCCGCACGGGGCATCCGGTGCCATCGCTGCGCAATTGCCGACCGAGACCCTCGTGATCGACTGCGGTGCCGATCACCGTCTCGAGAGCAAGGCCGACTGGGCGGCCTTCTACGGCGGCGAGTTCCACGGTGCGTGGACGTACGGCGTGCCAGAACTGCCCCGCCTGTCGGGCACGCAGCGCGACCGGCTCGCGAAGACGAAGCGCATCGCGGCGCCGGGCTGCAACGCATCCACGGTGGCGCTGTCGCTCGCACCCGGCATCCGCGCGGGCGTCATCGAAGCGACCGACCTGGTCTCGGTGCTCGCGGTCGGTCCGTCGGGTGCAGGCAAGAGCGCGAAGACCCATCTGCTCGCGAGTGAGATCCTCGGTTCTTCCAACCCCTACGCGGTCGGCGGCGTGCACCGGCACATCCCCGAGATCCAGCAGGCGCTGCGCTGGGCGGGCGGCGGCAGCCCGACCATCTCGTTCACCCCCGTCATCGTGCCGATGGCGCGCGGAATCCTCGCGACCTCCACGGCGCGCGTCGTGCCGGGTACGGATGCCGCGACGGTCCGCGCCGCGTGGGAAGACGCCTACGCGGGCGAGCGCTTCGTGCAGCTGCTGCCCGAGGGTCAGTTCCCGCGTACGGCCGACGTGCTCGGCGCGAACACGGCGCTCCTCGGCCTCCAGATCGACGAGAACTCGGGTCGCGTCGTCGTGGTCGCCGCCGTCGACAACCTCGTGAAGGGCACCGCGGGTGCCGCCGTCCAGTCCGCGAACATCGCACTCGGGCTCACCGAGTCGACCGGCCTTCCCGTGAACGGAGTCGCCCCGTGACCGTCACCCATCCACAAGGGTTCGAAGCGACCGGCATCGCCGCAGGCATCAAGCGCTCGGGTGCGCTCGACCTCGCGCTCGTCGTGAACCGCGGCCCGGCGCAGCAGGCGGCGGTCGTCTTCACGTCGAACCGCGCCCAGGCCAACCCGATCATCTGGTCGAAGCAGGTCGCGGCCGATGGCATCGTCTCGGCGATCGTGCTGAACTCCGGCGGCGCCAACTGCTTCACCGGGCCCGAGGGGTTCCAGGTCACGCACCGCACGGCCGAGGCGGCCGCGTCGGGACTCGGTGTCGCGGCCGGTGACGTGCTCGTCTGCTCGACCGGGCTCATCGGCGACCAGCTCGACGGCGAAGTGCTCGAAGAGGGGGTCGTCTCGGCGATCGCGCGCCTGTCGAGCGACGCGGGCGCGGGCGATGACGCCGCCCGCGCCATCATGACGACCGACACGAAGCCCAAGACGGTCGTCGTCGAGGGCGCCGGTTGGTCGATCGGGGGCATGGCGAAGGGGGCCGGCATGCTCGCGCCCGGCCTCGCCACGATGCTGGTGGTCGTGACGACGGATGCCGCGTTGCCGGCCGATGCGCTCGACACCGCGTTGCGCGCCGCCACACGTGTGACGTTCGATCGGCTCGACTCCGACGGCTGCATGTCGACGAACGACCAGGTCACCCTCCTCGCGAGCGGCGCCTCGGGCGTCACCCCCGATCTCGCCGAGTTCACGGCCGCGCTCACCGAGGCCTGCCGCGATCTCGCACTGCAGCTGCAGGCCGACGCCGAGGGGGCGAGCCACGACATCGCGATCGAGGTCGTCGGCGCCGTGACCGACGACGACGCGGTCGAGGTCGGTCGCTCGGTCGCCCGAAACAATCTCTTCAAGGCCGCGATCTTCGGCAACGACCCCAACTGGGGTCGGGTGCTCGCCGCCATCGGCACCACGAGTGCACCGTTCGACCCCTACCTCGTCGACGTCTCGATGAACGGGGTGCGCGTCTGCCACGCCGGGCGGCCCGACGCCCCCCGCGATCAGGTCGACCTCACGCCGCGCGCGACGCACGTGCTCATCGAGCTGCATGCGGGCGAGGCATCCGCCACCATCTTCACGAACGATCTCACGCACGACTACGTGCACGAGAACAGCGCCTACGCGAGTTGAGCATGAGCGACGACACAGAACCCGAAGACATGAACGACGCCGCGGCCAAGGCCCAGGTGCTCATCGATTCGCTGCCCTGGCTGAAACGATTCCACGGCGAGACGATCGTCGTGAAGTTCGGCGGCAACGCCATGGTGAGCCCCGAACTGCAGCGCGCGTTCGCCGAAGACATGGTCTACCTGCGCTATGCGGGCATCAAACCCGTCATCGTGCACGGCGGCGGCCCCCAGATCTCGGCGATGCTCGAACGGCTCGGCATTCAGAGCGAGTTCCGCGGCGGCTACCGGGTCACGACTCCCGAGACCATGGACGTCGTGCGCATGGTGCTCTCCGGCCAGGTCAACCGCGAGCTCGTCTCGCTCATCAACGAGCACGGGCCGATCGCCTCGGGGCTGTCGGGCGAAGACGCCGGTCTCTTCACGGGGCGCCGGCGAGGTGCCGTCGTCGACGGCGAAGAGGTCGATCTCGGGCTCGTCGGCGACGTCGTCGCGGTCGATCCGGCCGCGGTGCTGGCCGCCCTCGACGCCGAACGCATCCCCGTGGTCTCGTCGATCGCGCCCGACGGCGACGTGACCGGGCAATCGCTCAACGTGAACGCCGATTCGGCCGCTGCCGCGCTCGCCGTCGCGCTCGGCGCTGCGAAGCTCGTGATTCTCACCGATGTCGCGGGCCTCTACCGCGACTGGCCGAATCGCGATTCGCTCGTCTCGGTCATCGACGTGCCGTCGCTCATCGAACTGCTGCCGAACCTCGAGTCGGGCATGATCCCGAAGATGGCCGCGTGCCTCGAGGCTGTTGAGGGCGGCGTCGCGAAGGCCGCCATCATCGATGGGCGCATCCCGCATTCGATTCTGCTCGAGGTCTTCACGCAGTCGGGCATCGGCACCGAGGTGGTGGCGGCATGAACGACTGGCAGCTGCGGTTCGACCAGCGCATCATGCGCTCCATCGGCATGCCGCTCGCGAAGCTCGAGCACGGCTCGGGCGCCTGGGTGACGGATGCCGCGGGCACGACGTATCTCGACTTCCTCGCGGGCATCGCGGTGAACTCCCTCGGTCACGCCCATCCGGTATTCGTCGAGGCCGTCACCGCCCAGGCGGCGAAGCTCGCGCACGTGTCGAACTACTTCACGACCGAGCCCGCGCTCGAACTCGCCGAGCGGCTGGTGCGGCTCGCGGGAGCCGGGCCCGACGGGCGCGCCTGGTTCGGCAACTCGGGCGCCGAGGCCAACGAGGCGGCGTTCAAACTCGCACGGCTCAACAACTCGGGCGGTGCGCGCACGCGGGTGGTCGCGCTCGTCGACGCCTTCCACGGGCGCACGATGGGCTCGCTCGCCCTCACCGGCAAGGCGCACATGCGGGCGCCGTTCGAGCCGATGGCGGGGGGAGTGGAGCACATCCCGGCGACGGTCGAGGCGCTCGAGGCCGCCATCGACGATGCGGTCGCGGCCGTCTTCGTCGAGCCCATCCAGGGCGAGGCCGGCGTCGTCGAACTGCCCGAGGGGTTCCTCGAGGCCGCGCGCGAGCTGACGCTCCGCCACGGCGCCCTGCTCATCGTCGACGAGATCCAGACCGGCGCCGGCCGCACGGGCACGTGGTTCGGCTTCCAGCACGCGGGCATCAGGCCCGACGCGATCACGGTCGCGAAGGGCATCGGCGGCGGCATCCCGATCGGCGGCCTCGTGACGTTCGGCCACGCTTCCCAGCTGTACCAGAAGGGCCAGCACGGCTCCACCTTCGGTGGCAATCCGCTCGCGACCGCAGTGTCGAACGCGGTGCTCGGCGAGATCGAGCGTGCCGGCCTCGTCGGCAACGCCGCCGTGCGCGGCCCGCAGTTGCGCCGGCGCATCGAGGCGATCGGCTCGCCGCTCGTCGCGGGCACGCGCGGACGCGGCCTGCTCGTCGGTGTGGGGCTCACCGCCCCCGTCGCCGGCGACGTCGTCGCCCACGCGATGCGCCACGGCCTCATCGTGAACGCGGCGAACGACACCACCATCCGCATCGCGCCGCCGCTCATCATCGGCGACGCCGAGATCGACGAGTTCGAGGTGCGCTTCGCGCGTGCGCTCGCCGATGCTCACCCGTACTGAACCGACCGACCTCTCCACGAACGGATGCACCGCATGACCCGCCACTTCCTCCGCGACGATGACCTCACCCAGGCCGAGCAGACCGAGATCCTCGATCTCGCCGTGCAGCTCAAGGCCGATCGCTGGTCGCAGACGCCGCTCACCGGTCCGCAGACCGTCGCCGTGATCTTCGACAAGTCCTCGACGCGCACGCGCGTGTCGTTCGCGGTCGGCATCGCCGACCTCGGCGGCTCGCCGCTCATCATCTCGACGGCGAGCAGCCAACTCGGCGGCAAAGAGACCCCGTCGGACACGGCCCGCGTGCTCGAGCGCATGGTCTCGGCCATCGTCTGGCGCACCTACGCCCAGTCGGGACTCGAAGAGATGGCGGCCGGCACCACCGTGCCCGTCGTCAACGCGCTCTCCGACGACTTCCACCCGTGCCAGCTGCTCGCCGACCTGCTCACGATCCGCGAGCACAAGGGGCGCCTCGCCGGCCTGACGGTCACGTTCCTCGGCGACGGTCGCAGCAACATGGCGCAGTCGTACCTGCTCGCCGGCGCGACGGCGGGCATGCACGTGCGCATCGCCGCTCCGTCGGAGTTCAGCCCCGAGGCATCCGTCGTCGCCGATGCCGAACGCATCGCGGCGACCACCGGCGGATCCGTGGCCGTCGTCGCCGACGCGCGCGCGTCGGTGACCGGCGCCGACGTCGTCGTCACCGACACGTGGGTGTCGATGGGCAAGGAAGACGAGAAGGCGCATCGCGTCGCGACCTTCGGCGGTTACCAGGTCGATGCCGACCTCATGTCGCTCGCGGCATCCGATGCGGTGTTCATGCATTGCCTGCCTGCCGACCGCGGCTACGAAGTCACCGCCGACGTGATCGACGGATCGCAGTCGATCATCTGGGACGAGGCCGAGAACCGCCTGCACGCGCAGAAGGCACTGCTCACCTGGCTGCTCGCGAAGAAGGACGCCCGATGAGCGACGCGAGCGGCACCAGCGGCACCGGCGACGCGAACGGCGCCGGCGACGCGAGCGGCACCGCGGGTGCGGCCGAGGCCCACGGCACCAATGAGGGCTCGCTCTGGGGCGCACGATTCGCGAGCGGCCCGTCGCCCGAACTGCAGCGCCTCTCGAAGTCGACGCACTTCGACTGGCAGCTCGCGGGCTACGACCTCGCGGGGTCGAGGGCGCACGCACGTGCTCTCGCGGCCGCCGGATACCTCGAGGCCGACGAGCTCGCGGCCATGCTCGCCGGTCTCGACACACTCGAGACGCGCGTCGTCTTGGGAGAGATCGTCGCGGGCGACGCCGACGAAGACGTGCACGGCGCCCTCGAGGCCGCGCTGATCACGATCGTCGGCCCCGAGCTCGGCGGCAAGCTCCGCGCCGGCCGCAGCCGCAACGACCAGATCGCCACGCTCGTACGCCTCTACCTGAAAGACCACGCCGCGACCATCGGCCGCGACCTCGTGCACCTCATCGACGCGCTCGCGGCGCAGGCCGATGCGCATCGCACGGCGATCATGCCGGGTCGCACGCACCTGCAGCACGCGCAGCCGGTGCTGCTCGCGCACCACCTCCTCGCGCACGCGTGGGCGCTCTCGCGTGACCTCGAGCGCCTCGTCGACTGGACGAAGCGAGCCGATGTCTCGCCCTACGGCGGGGGAGCGCTCGCGGGTTCGACGCTCGGGCTCGACGCGGCATCCGTCGCTCGCGATCTCGGCCTCGCGAGCCCCGCCGAGAACTCGATCGACGCGACGGCGAGCCGCGACGTCGTGGCCGAGTTCGCTTTCATCACGGCCATGATCGGCATCGACCTCTCGCGCTTCGCCGAAGAGATCATCCTCTGGAACACGCGCGAGTTCGGCTTCGTCACGCTGCACGACGGCTACTCGACGGGCTCCTCGATCATGCCGCAGAAGAAGAACCCCGACATCGCCGAGCTCGCGCGCGGCAAGTCGGGCCGTCTCATCGGCAACCTCACGGGGCTGCTGTCGACCCTGAAGGCGCTGCCGCTCGCATACAACCGCGACCTGCAGGAGGACAAGGAGCCGGTCTTCGACTCCGTCGAGACGCTCGAGGTGCTGCTGCCGGCGTACACCGGCATGGTCGCGACGCTGACGTTCCACACCGAGCGCATGGCCGAGCTCGCGCCGGCCGGCTTCTCACTGGCGACGGATGTCGCGGAGTGGCTCGTGAAGCGAAAGGTGCCGTTCCGCGACGCCCACGAGATCACCGGTTCGCTCGTGCGTTACGCCGAAGAGCACTCGCTCGAGCTCGACGCCGTCGACGACGCCGCACTCGCGGCGATCTCGCCGCACCTCACGCCCGAGGTGCGCGACGTGCTCACGGTCGAGGGCTCGGTCGCGAGTCGCGACGGCATCGGCGGCACCGCTCCGGTGCGGGTCGCCGAGCAGTTCTCGCAGCTCGCCGACCGGGTGCGTCATCTGGTGGCGGGCCTCCCCGAGGCGCGCGGTTGACCGGACTCTTCACACCTGATCGGGAGTTCTTCCTTCAAGATCCCGTCGTGCTCGCACCGCTCCTGCTCGGGGCGGTGCTGAGCTACGACGCCCCCGACGGGCGGGTGGCGATCCGGCTGTCGGAGCTCGAGGCCTATCGGGGTGTGGGCGAAGACCCCGGCTCGCACGCGTTCCGGGGCCGCACCACGCGCAACGAGGTCATGTTCGGGCCCCCAGCGCACCTGTACGCGTACTTCAGCTACGGCATGCACGTCTGCCTGAACATCGTGGCGCGTCGCGAGGGTCTCTCGTCGGGCACGCTCATGCGCGGGGCCACCGTCGTCGACGGCATCGAGGTGGCGCGTCGCCGCCGCCCGGGGGTGAGCGACCGCGATCTCGCGCGTGGGCCGGGCCGGCTCTCGAAGGCGCTCGGGGTGCCGCTCGACCTCCGCGGCAGCGATCTGCTCGCGCCGCCGTTCAGCTTGCAGGTGCCCGTGACCCCGCTCCGCTCGGCGAGCGGTCCGCGCACCGGCGTGGGCGGCGAGGGCGGCGGCTCGAAGTACCCGTGGCGGTTCTGGCTGCCCGGCGACGAGGGCGTCTCACCGTATCGGCGCCACAAACTCGCGGCCGACTGACGGCTTGGGCACGCGGCATCCGCTTCGTGAAGATCGCTACCGCAGCGCGAGGTGCACGACGAGTGCGCCGGCGCACGCCCAGATGAGGCTCGCGAAGGTGCCGATGATGAAGCGCTCGCGCGCCTCGGGCGCCTCGAGCTCGGTGAAGCGGCCGACGCCCTTGACCGCCACGACGATCGCGAGGGCCTCGGGAAAGCCGGCGATGATGGCGCCCGCGGATGCGATGCGCTCGAGCACGCCGATCGTGAGTCCGCCGCGCAGCACCTCGCGCTTCGCGGTCGGCTGCACGCCCCGACGTACTTCGTCGTCGGTTCGCTTCTCGGCGACGATGATGCCGCCGTGCAGGCCCGGCGCGACCGCGCCGCCCATGGCGAGGTCGAGGGCGGTGGCGGCTGCCGGGCTGCCGCCGAACACGGCGATGACGAGGCCCAGCACCGTGATCAGCGGGGCGAGGCCGAACTGAGCGGGGCTCGCAGCCGACGCCGCGGCGAGCAATGCGATGCCGAGTGTGCCCGCCGCGAACCAGATGTAGGCGCGGCGCGGCCGAAGGTAGGCGAGCACCGAGAGCGTGGCGGCGGCGACGAGCGAGATCACGAGGGCCGACCAGGTGATGGCATCGCCGATGACGAAGAGGGTCATGCGCGGGCTCCTGTCGCGTTGTCGAGGTTCTCGAGCAGCCTAGCGAGCGCGGGAACCGCGTCGAGCTCTGCGCGGATGTTCGCCGACTTCATGCGCGAACTGATCGCCGGCGCGCTCACCCCGAGTTCGTCGGCGATCTCCGATTGCAGTGCGCCGGCGACGATGCGGTCGTAGACCTCCCATCCCTGCTCGGAACGGCGTTCACGCAGCAGGAGCGCGAGCCTGAACAGTGCTTCGACGTGCACGGCGTCCTCGTGCGCCGCGTCGATCGCGAGTCGCGGCGAGCTCTTCTTGGCGCGTTCGACCGCGTCGCGAGCCGCGAAGAAGGCCTCTCCGCTCGCCTCCCTGATGTCGTCGGGCAGCGGGAGGCGCACCTCGCCGAGCCCGATGCCGACGCTCCACTCGCCGTCGCGGGTGAGTTCGAAGACGACCTCGACGACCGTGCGGGCGTCGCTCGTGATCAGCTGGATCTCGTCACCCGCGTTTCGGGCGACGGGCAGCAGCAGTGTGTCGCCGTGCTCGCGCTGGATCCGATCGCGTTCGGCACCCGCGAGGTCGGCGCTCGTGCGGCTGGAGACCTGGTCGGCCGTGACCACGATCATGTCCACCCTCCTCATCATTCAGCTTGTACCCTTTATCAGTGCTTGAATAAGCATACATCATTAACTGATGCTCGGTTAGAGATGGAGGCTGATCCGCCCGCTGATACTCTGACGGAGTGTCAGACCCCGTGATCCTCAGTACCCAGCAGAACGACGCCGCTTTCGCAGACGTCTGGGAGGAGCTCGTCTGGCGCGGCCTCGTGCACGTGTCGACCGACCAGGCTGCGCTGAAAGAGCTTCTCGCGGGCGAGCCGATCACGTTCTATTGCGGCTTCGACCCCACCGCGCCGAGCCTGCACCTCGGCAATCTCGTGCAGATCCTCACGATGCGGCGCATCCAACTGGCCGGCCACAAGCCGCTCGGCCTCGTCGGCGGTTCGACCGGCCTGATCGGCGATCCGCGACCGACGGCCGAGCGCACGCTCAACACGAAGGAGACCGTCGCCGAGTGGGTCGGCTACTTGCGCGGGCAGGTCTCGAGGTTCCTCTCGGCCGAGGGCGACAACGCCGTGCGCATGGTCAACAACCTCGACTGGACGGGTGGGCTCAGCGCCATCGACTTCCTGCGCGACATCGGCAAGCACTACCGCGTCGGCACGATGCTGAAGAAGGACGCGGTCGCGTCGCGCCTGAACTCCGATGCCGGCATCAGCTACACCGAGTTCAGCTACCAGATCCTGCAGGGCTTCGACTACCTCGAGCTCTACCGCCAGTACGGTTGCGTGCTGCAGACGGGCGGCAGTGACCAGTGGGGCAACCTCACGAGCGGCACCGATCTCATCCACCGAGTCGAAGGCGCGAGCGTGCATGCGATCGGCACGCCGCTGGTCACGAATTCCGACGGCACCAAGTTCGGCAAGAGCGAGGGCAATGCGATCTGGCTGGATGCCTCGATGTGCAGTCCGTACGCGTTCTACCAGTTCTGGCTCAACACCGATGACGCCGACGTGATCTCGCGGCTGAAGATCTTCACCTTCCTGAGCCGTGAGCGCATCGACGAGCTTGCGCAGCTCGTCGAGACCGAACCGTTCAAGCGCGAGGCGCAGCGGGTGCTCGCGAACGAGGTCACGACGCTCGTGCACGGAGCGGAAGCCACCGAGGCGGTGATCGCGGCCTCCCGAGCGCTGTTCGGGCAGGGTGATCTCGCCGCGCTCGATCGCGCGACGCTCGAGGCCGCCTTGCGCGAGCTTCCGAACACCACGGCGACGACGGATGCCTCGGTGGTGCAGTTGCTCGTCGACACCAAACTCGTCTCGAGCCAGAGCGAGGGCCGGCGTGCCATCGCCCAAGGGGGAGTGTCGCTCGACAACGTGCGCATCGAAGACGACGCAGCGACGCTCGACGGTCGCGTGGCGGCCGGCGGCATGGCGGTGCTTCGCCGTGGCAAGAAGACCCTCGCCGGAATCTTCGTCGAGTAATCGTTCGAGTACGACTCGCAGACCCCGGTCGCTCACTTCGGTGAGGGCCGGGGTTTTCGCGTATTTCCGGGCGGCACGACGCGACACGCCCGGGATGCAGGTGGAATTTGCGCACCCCCCGGATTCCCCGTAATGTAATCACTCGTTGCCCCACAGGAGCGGAAGAGCGGAACAGCGGAAAGCGTCCAGCTCATCCTCCTCAAGCGGCACGAAGATCCCAAACCTCGAAGACATCGTCTTCCCGTGTTTGAAGCGTTCGGATCCGTCCTTTTCAGGATGCCCGAATGAGAACGAAAATGCTCCGGCAGTTCGATCCGATCAGGATCGTGCACCGGGTGCGTCCGTTCCTTGAGAACTCAACAGCGTGCACTATGTTCAATGCCAATTTTATTGAACCCCAGCCTTTGCTTTTCGGAGTGGGGGTATGGA